>JAQGHQ010000247.1 GCA_028288765.1 Gemmataceae bacterium
AGGCGAACCCGTTCGCGTCGGTCCCGATGTAGTTGCTGATGATCAGGTTGCCGGTGGTCCGGGCCCCGCTGACATCGATCCCGGCGAGACGATTGCCGCTGATCACCATCCGGTCGCCGGGGTAGACGTCCCCGATCAGATTCGAAGACCCGGCGACCACGATCCCGTCCTGCCCGTTTCCGGCCGCCCGGTAACCGGTCTCGTCCACCCCGACCCAGTCTCCCGTCAGCACGTTGTTGTCGGAAGCGATGACGATCCCACGCCCGCCCCACCGGTCAATAAGCAGCCCGCGGACCGTGTTGTGCCCGCCGAGCAGGGTCAGGGCGTCCGTGTTGCTCCCGGCCGCGGACCCGTCGAGCTGGATGAGGGGCGTGCCCGTGTACCCGGGCTGAGAGGTGGCGTCGATCGTGACCCCGCCGTTGAGCGTGGGCAAGCCAGACCAGGGGCGGATGGTATGCAGGCCACCGCCCGGGATGTTGAACTTGATGGTCACCGGCCCCGGGGCGGGGGCCGGGGCGTCGCCGACCGCGTGGTGAGTGTTTGCCGCGAGAATCGCTTCCCGGAGGGTGACCACCCCGTCCCGGGCGGTCGAATCTCTCACCCCGGTTACCGTGATCACGGTGGGGACGCAACGACATTCGAGGGGTTCGACAGTGAGTCGAGTCCGACGGGGGTCAGACATGCGGCCTCCGTACCGGCGGTCCAGGTCACGGCGTGGTCGCCGCGCCAAAAGACCATCGGCAGCCGGTGAGGCCGAGTTGAGTGAAAATGTGGATTTCGGCCGTCAGCCCCTTGCGGGCTTTGGGGGGGCCGACGGGTGTTGGGCGATACAAGGATGATCGGCCGGCGGGAGGTGAACCTTCACATTCCCCTCGGCCATCCGGTTCAGAACGTTCACACCCGATAACCCATCCGACCCGGTCCAGGCATCCACCCCCCCTTGACCCACGCTCCCCCGGAGGTCGAGCGTAATCTGGCCCGGTCCTGTAACCGGGGGGAGTTCGACCCGGACCCGCTTGTCCCCGCCCCATCCGGCGTCGACGACCAGGGCGAGTGGGTGGACTGCGGGCCCGGTAAGGGCGAAGTCGAGCTGGTCGCCGTTGCCCCGGAGGTGGACGAAGATCGCATCGATCCCGGCCCCCTGGGCGTACGCGACCCCCCCGTCCGGCCCGCGGATGGTGGCCCGCACGTGCCCGAGCCCGTCGTCCTGGACCAGGACGGCGTCGGACCAGGTGTCGGTGGTGAGGTACAGGGCGTGGCCGACAATCACCGCGGTCCCCGTCGGACAGCTGCGGTCTTCGAGCGGGGTGAGGGACGGGGTGAAGTGGATCATGGCGGCCTTCCGTGGCTCTGAGGCCCGGCATTCCTTGTCGGGCGGGCAGCGGCTACCGGACGGACGCCGGACCAAACCCAGCTTGCGCCAGGTTCCGGCTTTCCACGAATTCGATATCGCGAGCCCGGGGGTATCGGCGGTAGACCGAAAGCCATGAGCCCGGTTGTTTGCCGTGCATGTCGCCGTCGTAGGAACCGCGTCGGCGATCATTCCCCGTTCAGTGGGTAGAGTGGCCGCCGAATCCGCTTGTACTCGAAACGCGCGGGGTTGATCGCCGTCAGCCCCGGGGTATCGACTTCGATAATCTCACCGGCGATCGGGGCGTAGGCCGCTTTGTAGGCGACCGCGGCCTTCACCACGATCGCCCGGGATCGCTTCGGGTCGATGCCGAGACTGGTGAGTTGGCCCAGGCTGAACGGCGGGGTCCGGAGCGAATTGAGCACCAGTGTGTTCCCTTCGCCGAGGTCAACGACCGCCGTGTGCCCCTGGTCGTTCTGCCGCCGCCCGCCGTGCCGGGCTTCCGCCTCCACCCACTTTCCGTCGTGTAGCGACCGGACCGTCCCGCGGAGCTGTATCGGGCCGCCGTGCATCCGGTCCGCCGCCCCGCCGACCGTCGCGTCCAGCACCCCGCCCACCCCGGCCTCCTTCGCCTGTACGACCGCCCGCGGGGCGTGCAGCACGACCACGAACCCCTTCGCCTTCTGGGCGAGGAGCTCGGCGAGCAGTACCGTTCCATCCCCGGCGGACCCGCCGCCGATGTTGTCGCCCAGGTCGACGAGCAGTACCGGAGCGCGGTCAGAGGCGATCGCCCGGGCCACCGCCTCCGCGGGCTTCGGGCACTCGACGTTCAGCTCTTCGCGGACCGCCCACATCCGGTCCGCGATCTTCTTCGCGGCCCGCTCGGCCAGGCCCCGGTCCCCGTCCGCCACCGCGATCACACTCGCGCCCATGTCCGGCACGTCGGCGTATGCGAACCCGGCCATCACACTCACCGACAGCACCCGCGGGGCCTTCTCCTCCTCCCGCGCCATCGCCATGATTGCCTTCATCGGGTCCCGGTCCGTCGCCTGCCCGAGCAGGTTGATCAACATCGGCGGTTTGGCAACGAATGACACCGGACGAACCTCCCCCTTGACCGCCCGTGTCAGGAGTTCGGCCGCCAGTAGCCCCCGTTCCCGCTGGTCGATGTGTGGGTACGTCTGGTAGCCGACGAGGATGTTCGCCGTCTCCGCCATCCGGGGTGAAATGTTCCCGTGGAAGTCGAGCGTCGCGGCGATCGGCACGTCCGGCCCGACCGCGGCCCGGAGCCGGCGGAGGACCTCGGCGTCGGCGTCCGGGTGCCGCGGGGTGACCATCGCCCCGTGCAGGGCGACGAGGACGCCGTCGGCCTCGGCGAGCCGCAGGCCGGTGCCCAGGGCATCGGTCAGGTGCTCGAAGAACTCGTCGGTGACCGGGCCGGACGGGGTGGCCAGGCCCATCGCGACCGGGACGAGATCGTACCCGAACCGGTCCGCCCCGGCGATGAACCCGCCGACTTCGTGGTGCGCGTCCCGCCACACCGGGACCAGCGCCGGGCCGTACGCCAGGCTGCCCTCGCGGAACCGGTTCAGGTCGGCCGGGAGCTGGGCGAACGTGTTCGACTCGTGCATGAACCCGCCGATCGCGATGCGCATGTGTCACCAGGAGAGTTCTGAGGACTGGGTCCGGAATGCTGAGGGGTGCCGGACCTGGGGCGGGCGCTGGCCCATCCCGGTCCGCCGAACCGCACTCAGTACACAGTACTCCGTACTCCGGTCTGCCCCGTGTCAACGAGATTCCGTATTCTTTCTGGGTGGCGGTTTACGATCCAATTCCTCTCCAACCGTGGGTGATCCCGTGTCCGTGAACGTGGCGGTGGTCGGCGCGACGGGGGCCGTGGGGGACTTGATGCGGCGGGTGCTGGCCGAGCGGCACTTCCCGGTGAAGACGATCAAGTTCCTGGCCTCGGAGAAAAGCGCCGGCAAAACCGTCGAGTTCGCCGGGAAATCGTACCCGGTCGAGCCGATCCGGCCGGAGGCGTTCGCGGGCGTCCAGATCGTGCTCAGCAGCACGCCGTCGTCCGTGAGCAAGGAGTATTCGCCGGTCGCGGCCCGGGCCGGGGCGATCGTGGTGGACAACTCGTCGGCGTGGCGGATGGACCCGGACTGCCCGCTGGTGGTACCGGAAGTGAACGCGGACCAGCTGCACCACATCAAGAAGGGGATCGTGGCGAACCCGAACTGCGTCGCCATCCCGCTGTGCGTCGCGTTAAAGCCGCTGCACGACCTCGGGACGATCAAGCGGATCGTGGTATCGACCTACCAGTCGTCGTCCGGGAAGGGGGCGAAGGGGCTGGCGGACTTCGAGGCGCAGCTGAAGGCGTGGGCCGGCGGCGGCCCGGTCCCGGCCCCGACCGCCCACCGCGCCCAGCTCGCCGGGAACATCGTCACCCTCGACTGGACGCTCGACCCGAACGGGTACACCGAGGAAGAGAACAAGGTCATCAACGAGACCCGAAAGATCCTCGGCGACGCGACGATCGGGGTGTCCCCGACGTGCGTGCGGGTACCGGTGAAGGTTGCCCACTGCGAATCCATCAACGTCGAGTTCCACCGCCCGGTCTCCGTCGCGGCGGCGAAGGCGGCGCTGGCGACCGCCCCGGGCGTGGTCCTCCTGGACGAGACGAAGGGCGAGTTCCCGCAGCCGATCCACGCCGAGGGGAGCGACCACACGTTCGTCGGCCGGGTCCGGCAGGACCCGAGCCACCCGAACGCCCTGAGCCTGTGGGTGGTCGCCGACAACCTCCGCAAGGGGGCCGCCAGCAACGCGGTCCAGTGTGCGGAGGAGCTGGTGAAGCGGGGAATCGTGAAGTGAGAAGGAATGAAGCCGCACGATAAACGCAGATAAATACACAATTCAGAACCATGATTTGTTCTGACCGCTCTTGATATCTGCGTTCATCGTGCGGCTCGGTCTTATGCGGAACCTCAAACTGACCATCCGCTACGACGGGACCGACTTCTTCGGCTGGCAGACCCAGCCCGGGCGGCGGACGGTGCAGGAGGTGATCGAGAAGGCGGTGGCCGAGATCACCCGCGAGGACCGGGTCCGGGTGAACGCGAGCGGGCGGACGGATTCGGGCGTCCACGCGGTCGGGCAGGTGGCGAACGTCTACACCGGGTCGAAGCTCCCGTGCGAAACGCTCCTGAAAGCGATCAACGCGAAGCTGCCGGCCGACGTATGCGTCCGCGAGGTGGCCGAGGCCCCGCAGAGCTTCTGCGCGAATAAAGACGCCGTGCGGAAGATGTATCGGTACGTGATCCAGGACGGGCGGATTCAGGACCCGTTCATGCGGAAGTATGCATGGTTCGTCCGCCAGCCGCTCGACGCCGAAGCAATGAGCCGGGCGGCCCGGTGCCTGGTCGGCCGGCACGACTTCCGGTGCTTTGAGACGGAGTGGCCGAACCGGCTGACCAGCGTCCGCACCGTCACCCACCTGGCGGTGAACCGATTCGGCGAGTTCATCTGGGTGGACGTGGAGGCGGACGGGTTCCTGTACAACATGGTCCGGGCGATCGCCGGGACGCTGGTGCAGGTGGGCCGCGGGTACTGGCCCGAGACACAGGTGGAGGAGGTCCTCACCGCGATGGACCGCCGGCTCGCCGGCCCGACCGCCCCGCCCGAGGGGCTGTTCCTGATGCGGGTGACGTACGACGAACGCGGAACGCGGAACGCGGAACGCGGAGCGGCAGACGAAACCAGGTAGCTTTCGTAGGGCCGGCTGTGCCGGCCGTTTTCCTTTCCCGACGGCCGGCACAGCCGGCCCTACAACATGTCCGACATCACCTACCCCGCCGAGCTGTCGATCACCCCGCTGATGGCGGTACCGTCCGCGACGGTGACCGTTCCCGGGAGCAAGAGCATCACCAACCGGGCGCTGGTGTTGGCGGCACTCGGCAAGACAGACGACGCTTGCGAACTTCGCGGGGTACTCCGAAGCGAAGACACGGAAGTGATGCTGGCCTGCCTCAAACAGCTCGGGTTTCATGTTCACGAAGACTGGGTGGCGCACACCGTCCGGATCGTCAACAGGACGCCGCGGATCATTCCCGTCGACCACGCCGACCTCTTCGTGGCCAACTCGGGCACGACCATGCGGTTCCTCGCCGCGATGGTCAGTCTGGGGTGTGGGCGATACCGGCTCGACGGCATCCCGCGGATGCGGGAGCGGCCCATTGAAGACCTTCTCGTCGCATTGCGCGAACTTGGGGTGAATGCCTACAGCGAGGCGGGCAACGGGTGTCCGCCGGTGGTGATCGAAACTCAGGGGCTCCGCTCCGGGGCGGTCCGCATCAAGGCCGAGAAGAGCAGCCAGTTTCTGAGTGCCCTGATGATGGCCGTGCCGTTCGCCCGGCCGAACAAGGATTTTCCCGCGTCCGTGATCTACCTCGACGGCCCGCTCGTCTCCGAGCCGTACATCGAAATGACGGCCCGGATACTCGAAAGCTGGGCCATCCGGGTCGAACGTCCCGTCCCTGATGCATACCGACTCGAACCCCGACCGGGGTACAGGGAACGGTACGACATCGAGCCCGACGCCTCGGCCGCGTCCTACTTCTGGGCCGCGGCGGCGATTATGGGCGGACGGGTTACCGTGACCGGGCTGAACCGGAAGTCCCTCCAGGGCGACGTGCGGTTCGTCGACGTGCTCGCCGAGATGGGGTGCCGGGTCGAGGAGTGTGACTCCGGAATCACGGTCCACGGGAAGCCGCTGCACGGCGTCGATGTGGACATGAACGACATCAGTGACACGGTCATGACGCTCGGGGCGGTCGCGTGTTTCGCCGACGGGCCGACCACGATCCGCAACATCGCCCACATCCGTCACAAGGAGACGGACCGGATCGCCGCCCTGGCGACGGAGCTCCGCAAGCTCGGGGCGGAGGTCGAGGACCGGGCCGACGGGCTGACCATTACCCCCCGCCCGCTCAAGGGGCGCCCGGTGGACACCTACAACGACCACCGGATGGCGATGAGCCTGGCGCTCGTCGGGCTGAAGGTCCCGGGTGTGGTGATCCGCAATCCCGCTTGCGTGGCGAAGACGTATCCGGGATTCTGGCAGGACCTCGAAGCCTTGCACCGGTGAACAGGCTGTCAAGAACTCTCGCCCTGGGCAGCTATGAGAGCAACGAAAGCAGCCGGGAAACCCCGGCTGGTTGCTCCGACCGCCCACCGTCTTCTGTTTACTTCTCGCCTTCCGGCTTCGCCGGCTCGGTCCAGAATGGGCTGAGCCGCTTGATCTTGTAGAGGATCTTGTCCCGGACCTCGCCGGTCGCCGTTTCCAGCTTCGTCTTCAGCTGCCGCATCTTCTTCTTGCGGTGATACCGCCGCCGGAGTTCGATCTGCCGCTCCACGGACATATACTCTCCTCAAACGCATGGCGCCCGGTTGGTGACGATGAGTCAAGAATATCCCCCGCCCCCGCCCTCGACAAGCCAAACCCCCTCCTCTCAACTGGTCGGGGAGCGGGGGATCAGGCTCATCCTGCTCACGGCCTGGGCCGCCCTCACCGCGGCGGCACTCGGGTTCGTCTTCTACCTGGGGACGAACTCCCCGTCCGCCGACGAGTGGGAATTCGTCCCCGCCGTCACCGGGCACGATCCGCTCGGCCCGTGGCTCTGGGCCCAGCACAACGAACACCGCCTCCCGCTCCCCCGACTCGTTTACTTCGCCCTGTTTCGGCTCACTCACGACTTCCGGGCCGGGATGGTCCTCCAGGTGGCGATGCTCTCCGGGCTGGGCCTGTGGCTCATGAACCTCGCGGCCCGGTTCCGCGGCCGGCCGCACTGGGCGGACGTCTTCTTCCCCATCTCCCTCCTCCACGTCGGGCACTGGGAAAACTACCTGATCGGATACCAGATCTGTTTCGCCCTGTTGATCGTCCTCGTAACCGCGCTCGGTGTCGTCGCCTTGCGGACAACGGCGGAGACCGCGTTCCGGTCGGGGGTGATAGCCGGGGCTCTCACCGTCCTGCTCGTCCTGTGCGGCGGGTCCGGGGTGGTCGTGGCCGTCCCGGTGGCGGGATGGCTGGCGTACCTCGCGGCGTCGGTGTGGAGGGGTGGGTCGAAGTGGCGGGGGCTCGTGCTCGCGGCCCTCGCGGCGTTCCCCGTCGCGTACCTCGCGGTCTACCTCGACGGCTACCACCGCCCGGCACATCACCCGCCGCTCGGCGACGGCGGCGTCGGGGTCGCACTGGTCACCGGGGAGACGCTCGCCGTGGCCTTCGGGGCCGGCATCCGCGGGGAATGGCGGACGATGCTCGCCGGGATGCTCCTGCTGGGCGGCATCACCCTCGCCGCCGTCTCTCGGAACCTGAAGTCGCCCGCCACCCGGCCCGCGGCCGTGGGGTTGATCGCGGTCGTGGCCGGGGTGGCCGGAGTCGCACTGGTCATCGGTCTCGGCCGGGCCGGTCTGGGGCCCAAAATGGGTCTGGCGTCGCGGTACGCCTTTCTCACGTGGCCGCTGCTCGGGATCGCGTACCTGTTTTGGGTCCGCCGCGGGGGGTGGGGCGGGCGGTGGGTACCGATCGGGCTGTGCGTCGCGGCGGCCCTGGCGTTCCCGTCGAACACCGGGTACGGCCTTGGGATGGGGTCGCATGTGAGGTCGGTGCTCGCGGGGGTCGAGGCCGACGCCCGGGCCGGATTGCCGCCCGAGCTGATCGTCCGCCGGTTCCCGGACAGTCTCCAGGCCTATCAGGAGGAGCGGGGGATCCGGGCGATCCCGATGTTGCGGGAGGCCGGGGTCGGTGCGTTCGCCGGGCCGGGCACGGCGGGTGACCCGGACCCGTGGTGGATCGCCGGCGGGGCGGTCGCGCTGGTGCTGGCCGCGATCGCCGTCAGGTGGCTGGGTCGCCTGGGCCGGGCGGTCCAGGTGGAGCGGGCCCGGGAGCTGTTCCGGCTCCAGCACGAGCGGTTCGAGCAGATGCTGCTCACCGCGGCTGCGGCCACCGGGAAGCCGCGGGGGCTCACCTGGGCCGGGTGCGAGGTCGTCGGCGACGCGGTCCTTGCCCGGGACTCGGTGGGCGGAATCGTCGCCCTGGTCCCGGTGGTCATCCGGTTCGAGCCGGTCGCCGGGTCGGACATGGAGGACGTACCGGCGGCGCGGGAGCTGCGACGGGCGACCGCCGTGTTCACATTCAACAGCGGGCACTGGCACACCGACGGGCGGGTGGTGTTCAACCTCGACCCCCGGCAGGCGGCGGCCCACTTCGGGAAGCACCTCACCGTGATCGAACCGCATCATTGAGGAGTACCTCACCCCCTGCTTATGGCCTTTCCCGTTTCACATCAGGGCGTGAGCGCGAGGGTTTCCTCGGGCCAGGCGTTGTCACCCGGTCCGGCGCGTTCCCACCCGACCGCGGGCGTGTCCCGGGCTCGGCCCCCCCAGCTCTTCAGACGGTCAACCCGGCTACCTCACCCGTTCGATGACCCCGTCCGGGCTCCCCGTGCGCGCGCCGGACGCGACAACGGGCGGAGACTGCGCCTCAAATTGGGTTCGTTCCGCAGAAACGACCCCCCAGACGGCCGGCGGGACCGGCTCGGCGGCCACGACGGGCGACATCTCCGGTGCGGATTGGGTTCGTTCCGCAGAAACGACCGCCTGCACGGTGGGCGGGACCAACTCGGCCGTCCCGGCGGCCGAAACCTCGGGTGCGGATTGGGTTCGTTCCGCAGAATCGACCGCCTGCCCGGCGGGCGGGACCAGCTCGGCCGCCACGGCGGCCGGAATCTGCTCCCCGAGTTGGGTTCGTTCCGTAGAAACGGCCTCCCGCCCGGTCGGTGGCATGCACTCGGGTTCCCACTCCTCCGTCGGGGTCATCCCCGCGGCCGGCGGCCGGAGCCGACCCCCGGCCCGGGCGGACTGGAGCCGGTCGAGCAGCTGGAACGTCTGGGTCAGCTGGCGGGACAGGTGGGCCTCGTACCGGATCACCTTGTCCGTCGACTGGGTCGGCAACAGGTTCACCTGCCGGGCCAGCTCGACCGCCCCGGCCAGGTCCGCCTCCGCCCGGGCCAGCCCGGCTTCCAGCCGGGCCACCTTCCCCCGCTGGGCGGCCGTCTCCCGCTCCAGCTGCCGCCCGGCCGCGGCGAGCAGATCCGCCGGCGATTGCTCGGTCTCCTCCCCCAAGGCGGTCAGTACCGCCCGGACGGATCCGGCCGTCCACCCGTCCCATCCGACCGGGTCATCCCAGGCGGCGTCCGGGAGGTCGAGATCCCAGAGGAACACGAAGTAGTCCAGGTCGGTCGCCAGCTCGCCCTGGCTCACCGTCTTGAGGAACC
>JAQGHQ010000272.1 GCA_028288765.1 Gemmataceae bacterium
AAGCGCCGCGGGAAGCGGCGACCCGCGGCCTTCCAACTCGTCCAAGATCCGGCCGACCTGAACCCCTGGGAATGCGATCGGTACCCATGAGTGTGAACGGGGGCCAAGCGCGAGATCGGGTCTTCGACCGACGCAACCGGCGGATTCGCCTGAAAAAATTGCCTCCCAGCCCTTAAGTTGAGCGCTATGAGGGCGGCCCCTACCAACCCGGGTCCGGTCGGGGCCGCCCGCCGTGGCGGCCCGAGCCTTTCAACAAAGCAAGACGCCCTCGCAGGACCAGGCTCTGACAAAACACCTCAGCTCGCCTTGACACCCGTGTGCCGAGAGGATTTCGTCAGTGCCCCAGGCTCCGCACCCGCCGGCCCGGACCACGTCCCAAGGACCGACCCGATGTCCCCCCCTCCCACCACCCGGTTGTCCGACACCATCCGGACCGGGGTCACCGTCGCGGACCTGAAGCAGGCGTTTCTCGACAACCTGTACTACATCCAGGCCAAGTTCCCCGCCGTCACCACCCGGAACGATCACTACATGGCCCTGGCGTACACCGTTCGGGACCGGCTACTGCACCGGTGGGTCCGGACCGCCCGGACGAACTACGAGCGGGCCAGCCGGACGGTCTGCTACCTGTCCGCCGAGTACCTGCTCGGCCCGCAGTTGGGGAACAATCTGGTGAACCTCGGCCTCTTCGACCCGGCCCGCCAGGCGATGGCCGAGTTCGGGCTAGACCTGGACGACCTGTTGGACCAGGAGGAGGAGCCGGGGCTGGGCAACGGCGGGCTCGGCCGGCTGGCCGCCTGCTTCCTCGACTCCCTGGCCACCCTCCAGGTTCCGACCATCGGGTACGGCATCCGGTACGAGTTCGGCATCTTCAAACAGGTGATCCGGGACGGGTGGCAGACGGAACTCACCGACAAGTGGCTACGGTTCGGCAACCCCTGGGAGGTCCCCCGGCCGGAGATCACCGTCCCGGTCGGGTTCGGGGGCCGGACCCGGGCCTGGCGGGACGCGGCCGGCCGGTATCGGGTGGAGTGGGTGCCCGACCAGGTGATCGTCGGCGTGGCCCACGACACCCCGGTCCTCGGATACCGGGTGAACACCGCCAACCTGCTCCGGCTGTGGCAGGCCCAGGCGTGCGAGTCGTTCGACTTCCAGGCGTTTAACGCCGGCGACTACCTCGGGGCGGTGACCGCCAAGGTCGTCTCCGAGAACATCACCAAGGTGCTCTACCCGAACGACGCGTCGGCCCAGGGGAAGGTCCTGCGGCTCCAGCAGCAATACTTTTTCGCCGCCTGTTCGCTCCACGACATGATCCGGATTTACACCCAGCGGGCGACCGACCTGTCCCGCTTCCACGAGAGGTACGCCGTCCAGTTGAACGACACCCACCCGGCGGTGGCGGTGGCCGAGTTGATGCGGCTCCTGGTCGACGAGCACGGGATGGACTGGGACCCGGCCTGGGAGGTGACCCGCAAGACCTTTGCATTCACCAACCACACCCTGTTACCCGAGGCCCTGGAAGTGTGGCCGGTGGAGCTGTTCGGCCGGCTCCTCCCCCGGCACCTGGAAATCATCTTCGAGATCAACCGGCGGTGGCTCGACCGGGTGCGCGCCCGGTTCCCGGGGGACGACGGCCGGGCCCGGCGGATGTCCCTGATCGACGAGGACCACGGCCGGGCGGTGCGGATGGCCCACCTGGCGTGCGTCGGGAGTCACGCGGTCAACGGGGTGGCCGGGCTCCACAGCCGCCTCCTGCGGGAACACCTCCTGCGGGACTTCGCCGAGTTCGAGCCCGGGCAGTACCTGAACGTCACCAACGGGATCACCCCGCGGCGGTTCCTGCTGCTGTGCAACCCCCGGCTGGCGACCCTGATCAGCGCCGCCATCGGCGACGGCTGGGCGGCCGACCTGGACCGCCTCCGCGGGCTCGAGCCGTTCGCCGCCGATCCCGGCTTTCGGGCCGAGTGGCGGGGGGTAAAGCGGGCGGCCAAGGCGGACCTGGCCGCCCTGATCGCCGCCCGGACGGGGGTGACAGCCGATCCCGACTCGCTCTTCGACGTCCAGGCCAAACGGTTCCACGAGTACAAGCGGCAGCACCTGAACGTGCTGCACGTCGTCACCCGCTACCTGCGGCTGAAGGACGACCCCTCGGCCGCCGACGTGCCACGGACCGTCGTGTTCGCCGGGAAGGCGGCTCCGGGCTACTTCCTTGCCAAGCTCGTCATCAAGTTGATCACCTCCGTCGCCGAGGTGGTGAACGCCGACCCGGACGTCCGCGGGCGCCTGCGGGTGGTGTTCGTGCCGGATTTCAACGTCCGGACCGGCCAACGGCTCTACCCGGGGGCCGACCTGTCCGAGCAGATTTCGACGGCCGGGAAGGAGGCGTCCGGGACCGGGAACATGAAGTTCGCCTTGAACGGCGCGCTGACCATTGGGACCCCGGACGGGGCGAACATCGAAATCCTCAGGGAGGTCGGACCAGAACACTTTTTCGCGTTCGGGCTGACCGCCGAGGAGGTGGACAGCCGGCGGGCGAACGGATACCGGCCGACGGATGTCGTCCGGGCGGACCCGGTGCTGCGCCGGGCACTCGACCGGATCGGGGACGGCACGTTCGCCCGCGGGGACCGGGACCTCTTCCGCCCCCTGCTGGATAATCTGTTCCGGCACGACCCGTTCCTGGTGCTGGCCGATTACGCCGGCTATGTGGCCTGCCAGGACGAGGTGAGCCGGGCGTACACCGACCCGGAGGGGTGGGCGCGGAGCTCGATCCTGAACGTCGCCCGGATGGGATACTTCTCCTCGGACCGGAGCATCCGGGAGTACTGCGCCTCCGTGTGGGGCGTCGATCCGGTGCCGGTGGACCTGAAGTAAGACGGGCGGTAGGAGAAAAGCGACCCGTGCAGAGAGTGGGTGTCCCGGGCGGGTTGTCCGCCCGATCGGAGATGGTGTGGGGGACCGAACCGGCCGTCGAGCCGTCCGCCTCGGTCCGCTGATCTGGTCGACAGGGTGACCGGCCCAACCATTCTTTGGGAAATGTTTGGCCACCTGTCTACCCCGGCGGCCGCGCGGGCCTCACGGCCCCCGGCGCTTCACCATGGCGACCTCGTTCCCGACCGGGCTGTACCGCACCTCGTCCATGAACGCCCGGATCAGTACGAGGCCGCGGCCGTACGTGCCCCCCAGGGTGGCCGGGTCCGCCGGGTCGGGCCGGTCCGGGAGCGGGACTCCGGGCCCCTCGTCCCGGACGACGTATGTCACCTCCGCCGGCGTCCCCAGGGCGGTGATGTAGACCCGGCGGTCCCGGTACGGCGGGCAGGTCCGCCGGTCCTCGACCAGCCGGTGGTACGCCGCCTCCTCGGTCTGCTTCAACTTCGAAGGGACCTCCAGGTTGCCCTGTTCCATCGCGTAGACCAGGGCCTCCCGGACCGCAACGCCCACCTGTAGCCGACCGGTCTCGTCACAAACCTGCGCCCACTCGAGCCCGTCTTCCAGCCACCCCACCACGGGCGGGATCAGGGCCGGGTCGTTGGCCAGGGCGAAGCAATATTCGGTCCGGGTCAGGCACTTCAGGGCGGCCTGCCGCCCCCGGGCCGCCTGGGTCAGGACGAGGATGCCCTCGACCGTCCGGAGGAGATCATGGGCCAGGTTCACCTTGGGGACGTAGCTGGCCGCACCCCGCTCCAGGGCCTTGACCGCGACGTCGAAACTGCCGTGGGCGGTCATCAGGACGACCGGGACGGACGGGTACCGGCCGCGGACCTCCGCGACCAGTTCGAGGCCGTCCATCTCGGGCATCCGGAGGTCCGTCAGGACGGCGTCGGGCAGCGCCTCCCGCATAACCGCCAGGGCTTCGCGGCCGTTCCCGGCGTAAACCACTTTCATCCCGGCGACTCCCCCCTTGTCGGCCTGGCCGGATTCCAGGAAGGCGCCGATCCGGCGGCGCTCCACCGCGGAGTCGTCGACGACGAGGACCGTTGTCATGGCTGTCGCTCCTGATTCCCCGGGGGGCGGTCGTCCCCCGGCCCGGGGCGGGTGGCGCCGAACGCGGCCAGGGCCGGGAGGAGTAAGGAGACTTCCCGTTCGAGGGTGGCGGCCGCGGCCCCCACCCCGGCGAGGTCGCCGTCGCGCCCCATGTCCTCCAGGCGGAGAGCGGCCGCGCGGGCGGCCGAGGCCGCGAACGTGTCCAGTGACCCCTTGAGCGTGTGGGCCGCCCGCCTGACCCCGGCGGCGTCCGCCCGGGCGATGGCCGCCCGGAGGTCGGCCGACAGGCGGCGGTACTCCTCCAGGAACAACCCGGTCAGTTCCCTCAGCAACCCGCGGTCGCCCCCGACCTGGTCCAGGGCCCTCGGCCAGTCGATCGCCCCCCCCGGCGGCGCGTCCCCGCCCGGACCGGGGTCCGGCGGGAGGTCCCCGGCCACCCCCGCGAGGGCCGCGAACAGCTCTTTCGGCCGGATCGGCTTGGACAGGTAGCCGTCCATCCCGGCGGCCAGGCACCGCTCCCGGTCCCCCTTCATCACGTGCGCGGTCATCGCGATCACCTGCACATGGCGGCCCGTCCCGGCCTCTTCCCGGCGGACGACCGCGGTCGCCTCCAGGCCGTCCATCTCGGGCATCTGGACGTCCATTAGCACGACGTCGAAGGCCTCCCGCCGGACCGCGGCCACCGCCTCCCGGCCGTTGTTCGCCACCACGACGTGGTGGCCCTGCGTCCCGAGCAGGCCGATGGCCACCCGCTGGTTGACCAGCCCGTCCTCGGCGAGCAGGACCCGGAGCGGCCGGCTCGCCCGCGGCGGGGGCGGCGCCGCGGCCCGGGGGGCCTCGCCCCCCCTCGCCCCGACGACCGCCATGATGGCCTCCAACAGGTCGGACTGGCGGACCGGTTTCAGCAGGCACCGGGCGATCCCGAGTTCGCGGCGGTGGTCGGCGGTCAGAGGCTGGTCGGCCGACGACAGCATCAACAAGCTACACCCGGCCAGTGTCGGGTCCTCGTTGATCCGCCGCGCCAGGGTGAACCCGTCCATGTCGGGCATCACGGCGTCCAGAACGGCCAGCCGGAAGGGGGCCCCCGCGGCGGCCGCGCGGCCCAGTTCGACCAGGGCCGCCCGGCCGCCGTCCACGCCCACGGCCTTCATCCGCCAGGTGGTCAGCATCTCCTCCAGGATCCGCCGGCTCGTCCGGTTGTTGTCCACCACCAGGACCGGGAGGTTCTCCAAGACGTCCGGCCGCGGGGGGGTGTCGGGCAGGTCTTCCTCGCGGGCCCGGTCCAGGGTCAACCGGAAGTGGAAGGTACTCCCCGCGGCCGGCTCGCTCTCGACCTCGAGCCGCCCGCCCATGAGGCCGATCAGCTGCGTCGAGATAGTCAGTCCCAGGCCCGTCCCGCCGTACCGCCGGGTGGTCGAGCTGTCCACCTGGCTGAACGCGTTGAAGATCTGCCGTTGTTTGTCCGGCGGGATGCCGATGCCCGTGTCGTGGATGGCGAAGTGCAGCCCGACCCGGCCGGGGGCGGGCGGGCCGTTCGGGGCGGACGGCTCCTTTCCCCCCCCGCCCGGGTCCCCGACCGGCGTCAGGTTGACCGAGACGATCACCTCGCCGGCGTCGGTGAACTTGATCGCGGTGCCGACCAGGTTGACGACCAGCTGGCGGAGTCGGCCCGGGTCGCCGACCAGGGCGTCGGGCACGTCCGGGGCGACGTAGCAGGCCAGTTCGAGCCCCTTCTGGGCCGCCCACATGCCGAGCGAGTGGACGGCGTCGTCGAGCATCTTCCGGAGCCGGAACGGGATCGCCTCGAGCTCCATCTTCCCGGCCTCGATCTTGGACAAGTCCAGGATGTCGTTGAGCAGCCGGAGGAGGGAGTCGGCGGACAGGCGGACGGTCTCCAGGTACTCCTGCTGGTCCGGCGTGAGCGGGGTGTGCAGGAGCAGGTCGGTCATCCCGAGGACGCCGTTCATCGGGGTCCGGATCTCGTGGCTCATGTTCGCCAGAAATTCCCCCTTGGACCGGTTCGCCCGCACGGCGTCTTCCTGGGCCCGCCGGAGTTCGGCCTCGACGCGCTTGCGCGCGGTGATTTCCACGAACGCCACGACCGCCCCGATCACCTCCCGCTCCCGGTACATGGGGGTGGACCAGAATTCCACGGGGATCCTCGTCCCGTCGGCCCGCCAGAAGCCCTCGGCGTCGGAATGGGTCGCCGTCTCGGTCCGGAACGTCAGGCACACCGGGCATTCGCCCCACGGGTACGGCCGGCCGTCGGGCCGGGGGTGGTGGATCAGGTCGTGCATCTGCCGGCCGAGCAGGGCGGCGGTGCTTTCGTACCCCAGCAGGCGGGCGCACGCCGGGTTGCAGAACACGCACCGGCCGTCGAGGTCCACCCCGTAAATCCCCTCGGCGGTGGAATCGAGGAGCAGCTTGAACTGCCGTTTGAGGCCCCGCTCCCGGGCGGTCACCTCGATCGCCATGACGCGGAACGCCTCGGTCAGCCGGGCGACCTCGTCGTTCCCGCGGGCGGCCGGGAACCACTCCGGCAGGGCCGCGGCCTCGCCGCCCGGCAGGCCGTCGCTGGCCGCGAGCCGCTGGGCGCTGTCGGTGAGGCGGGTCAGCGGGAGGGTAATCTGCCGCATCATCGTAACGGTTAAATAGACACCAATTATAAAAAATGATGTGACAATAATTGACGTTTCACTAATACGCTTCCAGATAACCGTCCGGATCGGCGCCCGGTCCATCCCGACGTGGACGTACCCGCCCCGCCCGGCGAGGATGGGGCTGCAGACGTCGATGCACTCGCCGGCGCCCGGGACGCGGACGTCATGAATGACGGTCCGGTGGGGGTCCCCGCCGATCTCCCGGACCGCGGCCGGGACGCTCGGCGCGAACGTGTGGGAAACGACCTCGCCGTGGTCGTCGACCACCAGGATGTAGGAGACCCCGGGGGTCCCGTCCTTCCGCTCGTCGATCATCGCCTGGACCGTCGCCGGGTCCCGGTTGAGGAGGGTTTCGACGCTCGCGCTGGCGGTACTCTCGGCGATGATCTTGCCCTGGGTCTGGAACTCCGCGGTCATCGTCCGGTCGACGCTCCAGGTCAGGAAGCCGGCCAGGACCAGGATGGTGAGCCCGAACAGCCCGACCACGATCAGGAGCGTCCGGGGTAACAGGCCGTAGGGTCTCATTTGCCCCACCTCGCCCAGTCGTCGAGCGGTTCGAACCGGCCGTCCCGGACCACCGTGTAATAGACCCGGTGGATCGCCTGGTGCCGGGCGGGGGTGAGGGAGACCGGTACGCCGATGCCGAGGTCCAGATCCCGGATCGCCTCCGCGGCCGGCCGGAGCCGCGCCCGCTCGAACGGCGGCCCCATCCGGTCCAGAATGGCGACGAGGAGTTTGGCGTTCAGGAACCCCTCCAGACTGACGAAACTCAGCTGCACCGGCTGGTATTCCTCGGCCCCGAGGTGGGGCGGGGGGGGCGGGGGGTAGAGGGCCATGAGGTCCCGGTACTCGCGGACGGCGGGCAGCGTCAGGTCGTTGTAGCTCGGGACGACCTGCGAATTGATCAGGTCCCGTGTGTAATCCGTCCCCCCGGCCTTCCCGGCCGCCTGAAGGACGGCGAGCAGGTTTTCGCTCCCGACGAAGGAGACGTTGGCGATCGGGACGTCCCAGCCGGCGTCGCGGGCGTCGCGGATGAACGCGGCACACGCCCCGTAGGAACCGATGGAAATGACGGCATCCGCGTCGGCCCGCCGGAGGATGTCCACCTGCCGTTTCAGGCTTTCCTCGTAGGGCGTGCCCCGCCGGTAGGTGGCTTCCCCGGCCATTTCCAGGTGATGCCGGGCCAGGGCAACTCGGACCCCCTCCCAGCCGTTGCGGCCGTACGCATCGATCTGGTAGAAGACCGCCACCCGCCGCCTGCCGATCGCGATGAAATGGTCCACCAACCCGGCGGTCTCCTCGTAGTAGGAGGTCCGCAAGTTGAACACGAAATCCCCATACGGGGCCCGGCGTTGGGGCTGAGCGCCGGTGAAGGGGAAGAACAGGAAGACGGATTTGTCGCCGTACTGCTTGAGGAGCGGCAGGCAGCGGGTCGTGGTCGGGGTGCCGACGTAGTTGAAGAGCAAGAATACGTCGTCGGTCTCGATCAGGCGGGTCGTGTTTTCGATCGCCGGGGCCGGGTTATAGCCGTCGTCGTACGCCCGGATGACGACCCGCCGGCCGTGGACCCCGCCCCGGGCGTTGACGTGTTCGAAGAACGCCATCGACCCGCGATACAGTTCGATCCCCAACCCCTGGCTCGGCCCCTCGAACGGAGCGGACATGCCGACCTGGATCACGTCCCCGTCCGCCGGCCCACCCGGGGGGCGGGGGGGGCCGTACGCGACCGGCTGCGGGGTATCCCCTCGACCAGGATCTGACGAGCGCAACTCTCTTTCCACGACCGCCCACCACGCCACCGCCAGGACACACAAGGCGAGGACGCCCCCGAACAAGACGATCACCGCCCGGGTAGGAGCGAAGTCTCGTGCCACAAGACCGTCCGCCTATATTAAAATTAGTTGAAAATACAATCTTATATCTATTTTCATAATAGGTCGCTCTGTCGGTGACGCCCGCCCCGGGTCTCGACCGCGTGTCAGGGACAATTTCGGGAGACGGGTGACCGGCCCTCCCGGGCGGTGTGACCCGCCGGCCGCGAAAGTGGTCCAAATCACCACGGGGTAGACAAGACCTCCGCCCGCGGCGGCCTCACGGTTCTTCTTCCCGGGCTTTCGGCGCCGTCTTTATCCTAACATCAATGCCTCATCCTAGCATCAAGACCTTTCACGCTCCGATGGCTCGCGCTGTCGCTCGGACGAGGCTAATTTTAATATCATCCTACCCGCTCCGCCCGGACCGGCCCAGTATCCGTAAGGGTGCAGCACCCCCGAACGCTCGGGGGCAGGCGTCAGAGCATGGCGGGCGGAAGGGGTGGGGGAAATGGCGCGACCGGGGGCGATCGGCAAGAGGAGGACGCACGCGAAGGGCCGTGTCGAGTCCCCCCCGCACCCCGACACCGAGGGCCCCGCCCGGATTCAGGAGAGCGCCCCCCCGCGGCCGTAAGCTTGATCTCGACTCCCTCGTTCTGGGGGAAGACCCGGACTCGTCCCGCTGCCACCCCCTCTCTGGCGTCTTCTGCTCAGAAAGGGGAAAAAAACCGAATCCGGCGGGCCCGTTCGGCAGGCGGAACTGGATTCCGCCGAGGGCTCTCGTCGCATCTCGTTTCAGATATGCCCCTTATAGCGAGTCGATCCCGCGCCCGCGCTCGGGCGCAACGATTGCTGTCACCAGCACTACAACAGGAACTGTTTAACGATCAACATAGCCCCGAGGAGATCACCCTCGGTCGGGGATGTTCCCACCACCCTCCCAGCCGGAGTGGAGAGCCCTCCCCGGGCGATCCTCTCGACTGCCCCCTGTCCGCCTCGAAGGACACCGACATGGCGCGTTCGGCTCTTCCCTTCCCCCCGATAGCCGGGTCTGGACCGCGGGGCTCCCATTCCCTCGGCGCCCGGCGCGTTTTCGCACACCGGTCCGCCGCCGCCGGTGGCCCTTCGCGGCTCCACCTTTGCCGCCTCGCCGCCGTTGCGGCCTTGCTCGTCTGGGGGAGTACCGGGTGTCAGCGGAAGGCCGCGGAAGCCCCGCCGGCCCCGCCGCCCGTGATCCCGGTCAGCCACCCGGTCGAGCGCGCCGTGACGGACTTCGTCGACTACACGGGCCGGACGGACGCGGTCCAGTCGGTCAGTGTCCGGGCGCGGGTGACCGGCCAGCTCATCCGCATGCCGTTCGAGGAGGGAGAGGATGTCAACGAGGGCGACCTCCTGTTCGAGATCGACCGCCGCCCCTACCAGGCACTGGTCGACCAGGCGCAGAGCCAGGTCGTGCTCGCCCAGGCCCAGCTCAAGCTCGCCAAGACCGTGTACGCCCGGGACACGTCCCTCGGCGCCTCCGCCGCCGTCAGCCAGCTCCAGATCGACCAGGACAGGGCCGCGGTCGAGGAAGCCGAGGCCCGGATCGGTGTCGCGCAGGCGGCCCTCGATAACGCCAGGCTCAACCTCGACTTTACCCTGGTCCGGGCGCCGCTGAACGGCCGGATCAGCCGGTACTATTACACCCGCGGCAACCTCGTCACCCAGGACCAGACCCTTCTGACCACGATCGTCTCGCTGGAGCCCATGTACGTCTACTTCGACATCGACGACCGGACCTTTCAGCGGATCGTGAGGGCGGCCGGCGGGGGGAAGAGCCGGCCCACGTTCCGGCGGCCGCCGGGGGTGGCCCTCCTGGCGGTCGCGGGGGCGGCGACCTGGCCGGCCGGGGTGTCGCCCGTCACCAAGTCGAACATGCCCGTCTTCATCGCCCTGGAGGGCGAGGACGGCTACCCCCACCGCGGCACACTCAACTTCATCAACAACCAGATCAACCCGTCCACCGGCACGGTAGCCGCGCGGGCGGTGGTCGCGAACGCCCGCGGGCCGGGGGGGCTGTGGTCGCTCATCCCCGGGATGTTCGTCCGCGTCCGGCTCCCCCTCGGCGAGTCGCACACGGCGAGGCTAGTCGTCGACCGGGCGATCGGCTCCGACCAGGGGCTGAAGTTCGTATACGTGGTCGACGCCGAGAACA
This sequence comes from Gemmataceae bacterium, assembly GCA_028288765.1. GTDB lineage: Bacteria > Planctomycetota > Planctomycetia > Gemmatales > Gemmataceae > Urbifossiella. The sequence continues at coordinate 10,650 of JAQGHQ010000272.1, forward strand.
AGGTCCAGTACCGCCGGGTCACCACCGGGGCGTTACAGGAAGACGGGCTGCGGGTGATCGATGCGTTCGACCCGGCGACCGGGACGGGGCTGAAGCCGGACGACCGGGTCGTGGTCGGCGGGCTCCAACAGCTCCGCCCGCGGATGGAGATCAAGCCGGACCAGACGGAGATGCCGACCCTCGCCGGTGGCGAGGACTCGTCTCGCCGCAAGCCTCAGCCGCCGGCCCCGGGCGAGAAGCCGGCAGGCGGTAAGGGGCCGGGGGGCAAGGCCGGGGGGAAGACGTGAATGGGGTCTCGGCAGGGGCACGAGTCTGTCGGGGCTCGGATAAGAGCCTGGGAGCGAAAAGCGTGGATGTCGGTGGGATGGACTTCGTTACCCGACAGACCCGAGACCCGACAGACCCGAGACCCGTTCCCCGCCCGAGCCCCGACAGACCCGAGACCCGCCCCCGACTCAGGCAACGACCGAGGAGAAGCCTCCGGTGATTTCGCGGTTCTTTATCGACCGGCCGATCTTCGCGACCGTCCTCTCGGCCGTCGTCACCCTGACCGGCACGCTCGCGCTCCTCGCCCTGCCGGTCGCGCAGTACCCCCGGATCACCCCGCCCGGAGTCGCGATCTCGATCAGCTACCCCGGGGCCAGTGCCCAGGAGGTGGCCGACGCGGTCGGGGCCCCGATCGAGCAGCAGGTGAACGGGGTCGAGGGCATGCTGTACATGTCCTCGCAGTCCGGGAACGACGGGTCGTACTCGCTCACCTGCACGTTCGACATCGGGACGGACCTGCGGACCGCCGTGGTGATGGTCCAGAACCGGGTGGCCCTCGCCATGCCGCAATTGCCCACGGCCGTCCAGCTCCAGGGGATCACGATCCGGAAGAAGACCCCGGACATGTTGATGATCGTCAACTTCGTCTCCCCGGACGGGCGGTACGACGACAAGTACCTGAGCAACTACGCCACCATCTTCGCCAAGGACGAACTGCTCCGGGTCGACGGGATCGCGGACATCACGATCCAGGGCCAGCGCGACTACAGCATGCGGGTCTGGGTCGACCCGCAGAAAATGGCCGCCCGGGGCGTCACCGCCGCCGACGTCGCGGCCGCCATCCGGACCCAGAACGTGGACGCCCCGGCCGGCCGGATCGGCCAGCCGCCGGCCGACGCGGGCCTCGCCCTCCAGCTCCCGGTCGACACGCTCGGCCGGCTCCGGACCACCGAGCAGTTCGGGGACATGATCGTCCAGACCGGCGGGCCGCCCCCGGTCCTCGCCCCGGACGGGGTCCCGGCGGGGGCGGGAAATACGACACGCCGCGCGCGCCCCCGCCGGGCCCCGGGGACCGGGGGCATCCCGGCGCCCACCAGCCCGACGACCCCGCCCGGCCTGTCGGCCGGGGCGACCGCCGCCATGCTCGCGCAAGGGGCCCAGTACTCCACGTCGACCTCCGCGACCCTCGCCAGCGCGATCAGCGACGGGTCCCTCTCCGCGACGCTCGGGGTCACGACCACGGACACGTCCGCCGCCGTGGCGAGCACCGGCGGGCTGACCGGAAGCCTCACCGCGGTCCCGATGGGGGCGGCGGACGGCGGCGGCCCCGGCGGCTCGGCGGCCGGCCCCGGCCCGACGAGCGGGATCGTTCCCGCCGGCGGGACGGTGGGCGGACTGGGCCTTGCCGGCGGGACCCTGGGGACCGGCATCCCCGCCCCGGCCGTCGGGTTCGTCCGGCTCCGGGACGTGGCCCGGCTGGAGGTCGGGGCCCAGAACTACAACACCATTTGCACCCTCGACGGCCGACCGTCCGTCGGCCTCGGGCTCTACCAGCTCCCGGGGACGAACGCCCTGGAAGTGGCCGACCGGGTGCGGGCGAAGATGGAGGAGCTGAAGACCGGGTTCCCGGACGGGGTCGACTACACCATCGCGTACGACACCACCCCGTACATCCGGGACTCGGTGAACGACGTGGTCCGGACCCTCGTCGAGGCGGTCGGGCTCGTGTCGATCGTGGTCCTCGTCTTCCTCCAGAGCTGGCGGGCGGCCATCATCCCCCTGCTCGCCGTCCCGGTCGCGGTCCTCGGCACGTTCGCGGCGATGGCCGTGGTCGGGTTCAGCCTGAACAACATCTCGCTGTTCGGGCTCGTGCTGGCGATCGGGATCGTGGTCGACGACGCGATCGTGGTGGTCGAGAACGTCGAGCGGTGGCTCGACCGCGGGCTCGACCCGAAGGAGGCGACCCGCCGGGCGATGGACGAGGTGACCGGGCCGATCGTCGCGGTCGCCCTGGTCCTCTGCGCGGTGTTCGTCCCCTGCGCCTTCATCACCGGGATCACCGGCCAGTTCTTCCGCCAGTTCGCCGTCACCATCGCCGTCTCCACCGTCATCTCGACGGTCAACTCGCTCACCTTCAGCCCGGCCGTGGCCGCCATCCTGCTCAAACCCCGGGGCGCCCGCCGGGACCCGATCGCCTGGGTCCTCGACGTCTCCCTCGGGTGGTTCTTCTGGCTGTTCAACAAGTCGTTCCTGGCGGGGACCGCCGTGTACGCCTGGTCGGTCGGCCGGCTGATGCGGCTCGCGCTCCTCGTCCTGGTCGTGTACGCCGGCCTGCTCGGCCTCACCGTGTGGACCTTCGGCCAGGCCCCGAAGGGGTTCATCCCCCAGCAGGACCAGGGCCGGCTGATCGTCAACATCCAGCTGCCGGACGCGGCCGCGCTCGACCGGACGCACGAGTCGGTCCTCCGGATCGAGCGGATCGCCCGGGAAACCCCGGGGGTGGCCCACACCGTCACCAACTCCGGGATGTCGTTCCTGTTGCAGGCGAACAGCCCGAACTTCGCCTCGATGTTCGTGGTCCTGAAGCCGTTTTCCGAGCGCCAGAGCCCGGACCTCAAGGACACCGCGATCATGGCCAAGATGCGGAAGCGGTGGGCCGCGGAGGTGACGGACGCGGTGGTCACCGTGTACGGGGCGGCCCCGGTCCCGGGGCTCGGGTCGGCCGGCGGGTTCAAGTTCCTGGTCGAGGACCGCGGCGGCCTCGGGGTCCGGTCGCTCGAAAAGCAGATGGACAACCTGGTCGACAAGTTCAAGAAGCTGCCCTACCTGTCCGACGCCCGGACCCAGTTCCGGTCCCGGATCCCGCAGTACTACGCGGACGTCGACCGGACCAAGGCCGCCGCCCTGGGGGTGTCGCTCGACGACGTGAACCAGACGCTCAACATGAACCTCGGGTCGCTCTACGTGACCAGTTACAGCGACTTCGGCCGGCACTGGCAGGTCACCGTCCAGGCCGAGGGGGAGTTCCGCAACCGGCCCGAGCAGATCCGCCTGTTCGAGGTCCGGAGCAAGACCGGGGAGATGGTCCCGCTCGGCACCCTGGTCCACGTCCGCGAGGTCGGCGGCCCGATCTCGGTCACCCGGTACAACCTGTACACGGCGGCGGCGGTCAACGGCAACGTCCTCCCCGGGGCGAGCGACGGGGACGCGATCGCGGCCATCAACCGCGTCGCCGACGACACCCTCCCGCTGTCCATGCGGATCGAGTGGACGGAGCTGATGTTCCTGCAGATCAAGGCCGGGAACACGGCGATCTACGTGTTCGTCCTCTCGGTCATCGCCGTCTTCCTGGCCCTGGCGGCGCTGTACGAGAGCTGGACGCTGCCGCTGGCGGTCATCCTGGTCGTGCCCCTGTGCCTGCTGTGCTCGGTCGCCGGGGTGTTGTTCACCAACCGGGACGTGAACATCTTCGTGCAGATCGGGCTGGTGGTCCTGGTCGGGCTGGCGTGCAAGAACGCGATCCTCATCGTCGAGTTCGCCAAGCACCTGCACGACCAGGGCCGGTCGTGCTACGAGGCGACGAAGGAGGCCAGCCGGCTGCGGCTCCGGCCGATCCTGATGACCTCGTTCGCGTTCATCTTCGGGGTCCTCCCCCTGGTCGCCGCGACCGGGGCCGGGGCGGAGATGCGGCGGTCGCTGGGGACGGCCGTGTTCAGCGGGATGCTCGGGGTGACGCTGTTCGGCATCTTCCTCACCCCGGTCTTCTTCTTCGTCATCCAGGGGATGAGCGAGAGCCGCCTGTTCCAGTCGGTCCGGGTCCGGGCGGTGCTCTCGTATTGCACCGGAAGCGCCCTCGGCGCGGCGGTCGGCTTCCTGCTGGCGAAGGTGGGGGTGGGCGTTCTACCCTGGGGCCCGGTGGTCGGGGCCGGGGCCGGGCTGATCGTCATCCGGGGCGGCCGGGCGGTCGGCGCCCGGATGCGGGCCCGGCCGGCGGCCGCGCCCGGACCGAACTTTCCTGCCGGAGAACCGAGACCGTGATCGCACGCTTCTTCGTCGACCGCCCGATCTTCGCGACCGTGATCTCGCTGGTCATCATGCTGGCGGGCGGGGTGGCGGTCTTCACCCTCCCGGTCGCGCAGTACCCGGACGTGACCCCGCCGACCGTGCAGGTGACCGCCTTCTACCCGGGGGCGAACGCCACCACCGTCCGCGACACGGTGGCCGCCCCGATCGAGGAGCAGGTGAGCGGGGTCGAGGGCATGATGTACATGTCCTCCCGGTGTACCAACGACGGGACGTACACCCTCACGGTCACGTTCAAGCTCGGGACCGACTCGGACATGGCCCAGGTGCTGGTCCAGAACCGGGTCTCGCTCGCCCTCCCGGTCATCCCGCCGCTCGTCCAGAACGAGGGGATCACCGTCAAAAAGCAGTCCCCGAACACGCTGATGATCGTCAACCTCGTCTCGCCCGACGGCCGGTACGACGACTTGTTCCTGAGCAACTACGCGACGATCGACGTGCGGGACGAGATCGGCCGGCTCCCGGGGGTGGCCGGGGTGTCGTACCTCGGCCAGCGGGACTACAGCCTGCGGGCCTGGCTCGACCCGGACCGGCTGGCGGCGCTGAACCTCAGCGCGATGGACGTGGTCGCCGCGATCGCCCAGCAGAACGTCCAGATCGCGGCCGGGCAGATCGGCCAGCGACCCGTCCCCAAGGGGCAGCAGTTCCAGCTCACCGTCACCGCCCTCGGCCGGCTCTCCGACCCGGACCAGTTCGCCGACATCATCATCAAGGGGTCGCAGGACGGGCAGCCGGCGGCGGGCACGGGAACGGGTGGCGGGACCGGCACGACCGACCCGGCCGCCGCCGGGCCGGCGACCGGGATCGTCCGGCTCCGCGACGTGGTGACCAAGACCGCCGACGGCCGGCCCCGCGTCGAGCTGGGGTCGCAGCAGTACGACCAGTCCTGCACGCTCAACGGCAAGCCGTCGGTCGCCCTGTGCGTCTACCAGCTCCCCGGGTCGAACGCCCTGGACGTCGCCGACCGGGTGTACGCGAAGATGCGGGAGCTGAAGACCCGGTTCCCCGACGGGCTCTCGTACAAGATCGTCTACGACACGACGCCGTTCATCCGGGAGTCGGTGAGCGAGGTCTTCTCGACCCTCCGGGACGCGGTCATCCTGGTCGCGATCGTCGTCCTCCTGTTCCTCCAGGACTGGCGGGCGATGATCCTGCCGATGATCGACGTCCCGGTCTCCCTGATCGGCACGTTCGCGGTGATGTCGATGATGGGGTTCACCCTGAACAGCCTGACGCTGTTCGGGCTGGTCCTGGCGATCGGGATCGTGGTCGACGACGCGATCGTCGTGCTGGAGAACATCGAGCGGCAGATGGCGACCGGGCTGGACGCCCGGACGGCAACGATCAAGGCGATGGAGGAGATCACCGGCCCGGTCCTGGCCATCACCCTGGTGCTCAGCGCGGTGTTCGTCCCGTGCTGCTTCCTCGGCGGGATCACCGGCCAGTTCTTCCGCCAGTTCGCGGTCACGATCGCGGTCTCGACCATCATCTCGGCGGTCAACGCCCTGACCATGACCCCCTCCCGGGCGGTGCTGATCTTCAAGGCCGACGAGAAGAAGGCGGGCGGGCACGCCGGCCACGCCCACCGCCGGGAAGCCCTCCCGTGGTGGATCTTCGCGGTGCTCGGCGGGGTGCTGACCTACGAGCTCGGTCCGGCGCTCCTGGCCGGGCATTTCGGGATCCCGGCCCCCGCCGGCGACGAGGACGCGCGGACGACCGACTGGCTGACCTGGGCCCTGCAGGTCGCCTGGTACGCCCCCCCGGGCGTCGTGGCGGGCGGGCTGGTCGGGCGGGTCGTCATCCGGCCGGTGAACGCCGCCCTCGGGTGGTTCTTCCGCCTCTTCAACAGCGGCTTCGACCGGCTGACCGGCGTCTACGGGGCGGCGGTCGGCCGGACCCTGCGGCTGAGCGCGATCGTCCTGCTGGCCTACGGCGGGCTGCTGGTGATGACGTACTGGGAGTTCCAGCGGACGCCGACCGGGTTCATCCCGCAACAGGACAAGGGCTACCTGATCCTCAACGTCCAGCTCCCGGACTCCGCCTCGGTCGAGCGGACCGAGGCGGTCATGGCCGGGATCGAGCGGCTGACCCGCGCGACCCCCGGGGTCAGGGACACGCTCGGGATCTCCGGCCGGTCCCTGATCCTCAACGCCAACGCGCCCAACCTCGGCTCGATGTACGTGATGCTCGACCCGTTCGAGACCCGCCGCGGCCCCGGCCTGGGGGCCGACGCGATCGCCGCGGCGATCCAGGCCCGGTGCCGGCGGGAGGTGGGCGAGGCGGTGGTGACCGCCTTCGGCGCCCCGCCCGTCGACGGGCTCGGCACCACGGGGGGGGTCAACCTGATCGTCGAGGCCCGGGGGAACACCGACCTCGCGCAGCTCGAACGGGTGAGCGGCCGGATCGTGAGCCGGGGGAACGAAACGCCCGGGCTGGAGGGGCTGTTCACGAGCGCCGGGGCGAACACCCCGTGGCTCTTCCTGGAGATCGACCGGAGCAAGTGCCGCGCGTACGGGGTGCCGGTGAGCGAAATCTTCAACACCCTCCAGGTCTACCTCGGGGCGTACTACGTGAACAACTTCAACGAGTTCGGCCGGACCTGGCAGGTGAACGTCCAGGCCGACCCGCGGTTCCGCAGCCACGCCCCCGACATCCTCCAGCTCCAGGTCAAAAACGCGCAAGGGCAGATGGTCCGGCTCGGCACGGTGATGGACGTCCGCGACACCGGCGGGCCGGTCCTGGTGATGCGGTACAACATGTACTCCGCCGCGGCGGTCACCGGCGGCCCGGCCCCGGGCACGGGCTCGGCCCAGGGGATCGAGCTGATGGAGGACATCGCCCGGCAGGAGCTGCCGCGGGGGATGCAGTACGAATGGACGGAGCTGGCCTACCTCCAGAACCAGGCCGGCAACTCGGCGATGTACTTTTTCGCGCTGGCGGTGGTGTTCGTGTTCCTGGTCCTGGCCGCCCAGTACGAGAGCTGGAAGCTGCCGCTGGCCGTGATCCTGGTCGTGCCGATGTGCCTGCTCTGCTCGATCGTCGGGGTCCGGTGGGCCGGGATCGAGGTCACGGTGTTCACCCAGATCGGGTTCGTGGTCCTGGTCGGGCTCGCCTGCAAGAACGCCATCCTGATCGTCGAGTTCGCCAAGCAGCAGCAGGAGGCCGGGGTCCCGCTCCGGGAGGCGACCCTGACGGCGACCCGGCTCCGCCTCCGGCCGATCGTGATGACCTCGTTCGCGTTCATCTTCGGCGTCGTCCCCCTGGTGTACGCCCAGGGGGCCGGGGCGGAGATGCGGCGGTCGCTGGGCCTGGCCGTGTTCGGCGGGATGCTCGGGGTGACCGCGTTCGGCATCTTCCTCACCCCGGTGTTCTACTACGTCATCCAGTGGTTCGCCCCGGCGGGTCCGCCCCGCGTGCCGCCCGGCCACGCGGCCCCGACCAAAAGCCTCGACACGACCACCCGGGCCGAGGTTCCCTTTGAGAATGGACAGCCCGCCGGTAGTGTGAACGAGAAGGGGAAGGTGGGGGTGGCGGGATCACCCGCGCCCGCCGGGTGAGAGCCGTTCGTCCCTCGTCGCCCGCGTCACCCCGCACAGGACTCCCGACCGTGGCCCTGAACCGCCAGATGGTCTTCCAGGTAACGATGCCCGCACTGCTCGTCGCGCTGGCGATGTTCGGCATCAGCCTGCTGGGCATCCGGTCGATCAACCACCTCCAGGCCGACCGGGACAAGATCGTCTCCGAACACGCCTTCCGCCTCCAGAAGGTGCAGGACCTCGAAACCTACATGCGGCACATCCGGCTGCACAGCTTCCTGTACGTCATGTCCATGACGCCCGAGCGGTGGGCGAAGGTCGAGCGCGACCAGACCAACTTCGAGACGACCCTCGGGCAGCTGCGGGACACGACGACCGACGACGGGGAGCGGCGGGCGATCGAGGCGATCGAGACGGGCTACCTGGAATACCGCCGCGAGCTCCAGGACTCGACCCGGTCGCCGCCGGGCCCGGACCGGGCGGCCTACCTGAAGTGGTCGGACACCCACCCGATCCGGCACGTGGTCGTCCCGTGCGACGAGTTGCTGGGGCTCAACCGGCAGGCCATGAAGGACACGGCGGACGAAAGCGCCCGGGAGGGCGACCGGACGAGCACGGGCATGATCCTGCTCGGCGTCCTCGGGGCCGGCGGCGGGCTGATCGGCGGGTTCGGCGTGGCCTGGGGGTTGAGCCGGTCGATCACCCGGCTGAACGTCCAGCTGCAGGACGTCCACGCGCACCTGAACCACGAGGTCGCGTCCCTCCGGCTGACGGCCGAGGGGGGGAACCTCCAGACGATGGAGCGGCAGCTCGGGACCATCCTGACGCGGGTGCGGGAGGTGGTCGGCCAGCTGCAGAGGCAGGAGTGCGAGACCCTCCGGGCCGAGCAGCTCGCCGCGGTCGGGCAGCTGGCCGCCAGTATCGCCCACGAGGTCCGCAACCCGCTCACGAGCATTAACCTCCTGGTCGGGGCCGCGCTCACCGGGCGATACCCGAACGGGCTCACCGAGACCGACCTCCGGGTCATCCACGACGAGGTCGGCCGGGTCGAGCGGAAGGTCCAGGCCCTCCTGGATTTCGCCCGGCCGCCGGAAGGGGAGCACCACGCGGAGGACGTCGCCGGGATCGTCCACCGCGTGGTCGGGCTCGTCCAGGAGCGCCTCCGGCAGCAGGCCGTGCGTCTCAGCCTCGAGCTTCCGACGGAGCCCGTGACGGCCGAACTGGACCGCGACCAGTTCCAGGGCGTGTTGGTCAACCTGATCTTCAACGCCCTCGACGCGATGCCCGGCGGCGGCCGGCTGGACGTCCGGCTCGCCCGCGAAGGGGCGGGCAATCTCCGGCTCAGCGTGGCCGACAGCGGGCCGGGGATCGACACGACCGTGGCGGACCGCCTGTTCACCCCGTTCACCAGCACAAAGACCACCGGGACGGGCCTCGGGTTGAGCGTCTCTCACCGGGTCGTTCGGGCGCACGGAGGCGATCTGACGGCGGCCAACCGGGACGGCGGCGGGGCCTGCTTCACGATTACCCTCCCGGCCGCTTGCGGAGACCCTTCCCGTGCCGACGTTGCTTGTGGTGGATGACGAACCGGCCGTCTGCTACTCGTTCTCCCGGGTCTTCGGCGACGACACGACGCGGGTGATCTCCGCCGGCACCGTGGCGGAGGGGCTCCGGCTCTTCCGGGCCGAAAAGCCGGAGGTGATCGTCCTCGACCTGCAACTCCCCGACGGGACCGGGCTCCAGGCGTTCGAGGCGATCCGGGCCACGTCTCCCAAACAGCCGGTCGTCTTCATCACCGCCCACGGCACGACCACCACGGCGATCGAGGCGATGAAGCAGGGGGCGTTCGAATACCTGATCAAGCCGGTCGACTTCACCCGGGTCGCCGACATCCTCCGGCGGGCGTTCGAGGCGGCCCGCCTGATGCAGGTCCCGGCGGTCCTCCCGGGCCTGGAGCCGCGCGAACAGCTGATCGGCCGGACGCCGGTCATCCAGGAGATGTGCAAGGTGATCGGCCGGATCGCCCCCCAGGACGTGAACGTCCTGATTCTGGGCGAGAGCGGCGTGGGGAAGGAGCTGGTCGCCCGGGCCATCTACCACCACAGCCGGCGGGCGGACCGGCCGTTCCTGGCGATCAACTGTGCGGCCTTGCCGGAGGGCCTGATCGAGAGCGAGTTGTTCGGGCACGAACGGGGCGCGTTCACCGGGGCCGACCGCCAGCGCGTCGGGAAGTTCGAGCAGTGCGCCGACGGGACCATCTTCCTCGACGAGATCGGGGATATGCCGCTGACCGCCCAGGCGAAGGTTCTCCGGCTGCTCCAGGAGCAGCAGTTCGAGCGGGTGGGCGGGCGGGAGACGATCCGGACCCGGGTCCGGGTCGTCGCGGCCACCAACCAGGACCTGGACCGGCGGATCGCCGACGGCCGCTTCCGGGCCGACCTGTTCTACCGCCTGCGGGGGGTAACGATCTCCGTGCCGCCCCTCCGCGACCGGGCCGACGACATCGCCGAACTGTCCCACCACTTCCTGTTCGTGTTTAACCAGGAGCTGGGCCTGAACATCCAGGGGTTCGATCCGGAGACGCTCGCCTGCCTGCGGCAGTACCGGTGGCCGGGCAACGTCCGGGAAATGCAGGGGGTGATCAAGGAGGCGATGCTCCGGACGACCGGACCGCTGGTCCTGGCCGAGTTCCTCCCGCCGTCCCTGAAGGCCCAACCGTCTGCCTCCAGGACGGGGGCGGAGGGCGCCGACGCCGAGCGGCTGGACCTGCGCGAGGTGATCGACGACCTCCTGGCCCGGGGGGAGAACAACCTCCACGCCCGGGTGACGGCAATGGTGGAACGTGCCCTCTTCAAACGGGTGTTGCACGAAACCGGCGGGCACCTGGGCCACGCCTGCGAGCACCTCGGGTTGAACCGGTCGACGTTGCGGTACAAACTCCGGGACCTGGGGCTGAGTATCGATCGTGTAATCGGCGAGTAGGATATCCCTGCGCCTCACCAGCTCGTCCCCAGCGAGAAACCCCGACGGCATCGACCTCCCGCCCCCCAAGCCCGCTAGTGCCGGAACGAAGGCCCCATCCGGTCCACAGACAGCCACCCAACTCACCTCCGGTGGGAGCGAAGGCCAAAGCCTTGACGGAACCGCCTTGCTGGGGAACGGTTTTCGTTGCCGCAGGGCAGGCCGTAGCGGCAGGAGAACATTCTCCCCGGCCAGAGACTGGGTGCCCCGGACGTGGGACGTTCATTCCCATCCGACGGGCCTGGCAAGCGCCTTGTCGACCGCCCCGCCCAACCTCTCTTCCCCTGTTTCTCGTTCCTCGCTATCAGCCCGGTCCATTACTCCGACCGAAAGCGAGGTACGCCGTGGCCCAATTGAACGAGCGAGCCGCCGAGGACCTCGACCCGGTCCAGGCGGCCGAGCTGGCGGCGGTGATCGACCTGGAGGCCCGGTGGGAGAACATGCGGGCCGACCGGCCGGGAGGGGCCGTCGGCCACGGTACCCTCGACCTGCAGAACCGGCAGCGGACCTACGAGGCGTTCCGCTCCCGGTGGGTCGCGTATACCGCCCGGTACAAAACCCTCCGGGTTCCGGAGCTTACGCCGAACGGGCCGGAGCGGCTCGGGGCGTGGTGCCGGGCCGTCCGGGCGGTGCTGCGGCGGGCCGAGGGCGGCGGGTGCCCGGTTCACGCGGTCGAAAAGGCCCACCGCCTGGCCGGGCGGATCGCGGAGCGGCTGAAGAAAGAGCCGGTCGGGCGCGGCGGCCCGCTGGGCGGCGTCGGGGATGCGATCCGGGAGATGGACGCGGTCGTCCGGTGGTGCGACGGGCTGCTGCCTCCGACGGGGGCGGAAGGGGCCGCCGAAGTGGGGAATTAACCGCCGGCCGTCTCGGACTCGCATACAATAGATCTGTGCGCCCGCGCGGGGGGGTCCCCGCCCGCGGGCGCTTTCCGACTTCCCCCATCCACTCAGGTACACGCGACCGTGCATAAAGCCAAGGAAGAAGCGATCGAAGTCGAAGGGCGGGTCAAGCAGTCCCTGGCGAATACCACCTTCCGGGTCGAGCTCGACATCGGTGGGGAGGTGATCGCCCACATCGGCGGGAAGATGCGGAAGCACTATATCCGGATCATCCCGGGGGACCGGGTGAAGGTCGAGATCTCGCCGTACGACCTGACCAAGGGGCGGATCACCTTCCGGATCCGAAATTAAGCGACAACCCCTTGCATGGATTCATCCGGCCGTGGAGCCCGCTCGACGCATGGGATTCCCGGCTACCGTAGGTTTTTACCCTTCCCTTGACGCTGTTCGCAGTCGGCTGCGGTTTCTCGCCGAGTGGCCCGCCGGTCGAGACCACCCTCGACCCGAAGATGACCGCCAACGAGCTCGCCACCCCGGCCGGAACCTGGGAGGACGAGTGGCAGGTGGTCGAGGGCCGCGAGATGCCGATTCCCGACATGCGGAAGGACACGATCGTCGGTTCCGGGATCTCACTCGTCCGGAACGGATGAATTCGGGTCGACGGACAGCCGCTTAAACGACTCCTCCAGCGTGATCCTCCCGCCGCTCTCGCTTACCCCGGTCATGACCTCGTTTCCGGCTCGCTCCTGAACGGCCGCCCTCCGCCGCTGCGTCGTCCATTCGGCGATCTCCGTGAGCGGCTGCACCTCCAGTAACACCAGCGGGTCCCACTCGGCCGTCACCCGGGGTAGGAACAGGAACTCTTCCTGAATGTCCGGAGCCGACAGGAGCGGGTTCATAACCTGGCTCCCCCGGGCCCTCGTCACGTGCCCGAGCCGGGCCAGCGCGGCATAGTCGGCCGCAGGCTCGGACCAGCTCGTCGAACCGGATCGCCCGGACCATCCGCCGGGCCACCCTGGGTCGGCGACAAACCCTTTCCGCCCATTCCGCCCGTCCGGTGGAAGTGGATCGTCCTCGCACACGTCAACGACGTACTCATGCCACCTCCTCCCGATCGGCCAGTTCGTCGGCCAGGGTCTGGATACCGGTCGGCCGGAACCGGACCGCCACCGTCCCGGCCGCCCCGTCGTACTCGGCCGTCTCGGTCGACAGCCCGACCATCCTCGGCTCATCCTTTCGCGCCGGTTTGATGACAACCCGGTGATGGCCCCCCCTGCCGCGGTAAATGTTTTCGCGCCGGGCGGCGATAACGGACTTGTTTCTGCTTGACAAGCATAATCAGCATGGATCTAATCGATAACTCAATCCTCTCACAAGCGAACGATTCATGTCATCCCATACGCCCACCGACCTCCACAGCATCATTACCGCGATCCGTGAAGCCTGGTACGGGGGGAGACGGATCGTGCCGATCGTCGGGGCGGGGTTGTCGGTCGATTCCGGTATCCCCATCATCCAGTCACTGCTCCGCTACTTTTGCAAGTTCCAGCAGTATCTGGAGAAGGCGGCGTACCTGCCCCCGGGCGAGAATCTTCCGAAGATTCTCCGGGACAAGACGGCCGAATTCCGGGATAGTCCGTGGGAGTACGTCCGCGCGTTCGGTTGGCCGGACCGGTACGAACTCAACCAAAACCTTCTCATCCGCCTGGAACAGCAGCACGGCAGGAGGTGCGACCAGGCCCTGATCGAATCGAGCGTCCGGGACGGCCTGAGCAACATTCTCCAAAAGACGAACCCCAGCGGCCGGTGGCATTTCCAGAGCCTCGGAAAAGCCGTAAAGGCCCTCCTGCCGGACCCGGCCGATCCCACCCACCGGACCGCCTTCGAAGCCATCTTCGGCTGGGAGGACGGCGAGAACCGCGAGTTCAAGCTCATCGGCGACTGGAAAAACGTCGTCCAGTACTTCACCCACTACCATGGCGACTTCGCCGACTCCTTGTTCCACCGCCTGACGGGCCACCGCGGGCCGAGCGCCGGCCACCGGTTCCTGGCGTTCCTCGTGAAGCTCCTGGCCGTCCGCCAGGTCTTCACGTTCAACTTCGACGACCTGATCGAGAAGTCCCTCGCGGGCGAGGGCATCGAACACCAGGTGTTCGGCATGGAGCACGGGGCCGAATTGCCGTCCGAGGCACTCGTGCGGGACTACCTGTCGGTCATCAAGATGCACGGCAGCAACCACGCCCTGCTCCTGGACGAACGGCTGGACCATCCACTCGACCTGGATTACAAGTTGGACTTCCTGTCTCTAACCGGCGGGTCGCCGTTGTTGCTGGTCGTGGGCTGTAGCGGGGGGGACTACCGGCTCCGCGATCTGATCGAGTGGGTCATGACGGAGAGGGGCGGGGACGCGCCGACCGTCGCCTGGTTACATTTCGAACCGTACGTCCCGGACGCGATCACCGACTTGATCGAGAAAACGCGGCCGTTACCCGGGGGCAAGGCGCGGATCTTCTCGGCGGCGACCGCGAACCCCGGACTCGCCCTTCAACACATCTTCTCCGCCCTGTCCGGCCGGCACCCGGCGAGCCCGGCTCCGTACGTCACCCACGTCGAGCGTCCCCTCGTCCTCGGGGACGTGGACCCGCCGGATGAGATCACCCCCGACGACCCGGCGGCCGAGTGGGCCCGGCGGACGTGCGTCCTGCTGTCCACAATTACCAGCTCCCCCGACCCGGACGAGTACCCCGACCGGACCGCGTCCGCGGCCCTGGTCCGGTGGTCGGCGTTCTGGACCCGGCGCGGCTTCCAGACCGTTTGGGTCGACCTCGAATCGGCGCACACCCTGGCGGCGGTGGTCGGCACCATCATCGACCAGTGCCGGCGGTTCGACCCGGCCCTCGCGCCGTCGGTCCTCCCCCTCCTCGATGACATGCAGGATCACGTCATCCCCGTCGCCGTCCGCCGGGCCCGGGACGCCCTCCGGCGGGCGCGGTACGTGGTCATGTTCGACGGGCTGGAGGCGTACCTGTGGCCGCCCACGGCGCACCACGGCGAACCGACCCGGCTCGACCCGGAGGCGGCGAAGCGGTTGGACAGGCTGGGTGAGTTCCTCCGCCAGCTGTCCGCGGACTCGATCGGGGAGTCGAAGCTCTTCGTCGGGCTGGACCGCTCGAAGCCCCGCTCGACGGCCGGGCCGTCGGGGAACGAAATGCTCGAGAAGTACCGGAGACTGGCCGACGGCCTCGACACGCCCGGCGGGCCGTGGCGCGTGAAAAACCTCACGCCGAAGATGAGGCCCTATTCGACCATGTTCCGCTGGCCCGAACCGGAGCACCCGCTCGTCCGGCTGACACCGGGCGTCACGGAGACGCTGCGCCGGGCGACCGGGGTCGACATGTCGGACGAGGCCTGGGCGCTGATCCTGCACGTCCTCAGTTCGATCCGCCGGTCCCGCCACCTGGCCTCCCTGGGGCTCCTGCTCAGGCCGGTCATGGGCGGAACGGAGGAGTTCGAGACCGTGATCCGGGCGATCACCGAAGGCGACCTCGCCAAGCGGTTCGGGCTCGTCCGCCTCGAAGGGGGTGGGGTCTGGTTCCACCGGCCGGTGCGGGACACCCTCTACACAAATAACTCCCGGTTCGCCGGGCGGGTGGTCCTGAACCAGTGCCTGGGGGACCGGCCGGACGAGGAGGAGTACCGGCAGGCCGTCGCCCAGGCCTTCCTCCTCGCGGCGGTCCACCAGTGGATTTCCCGAATCTACTACACGCACTCGTTCGTCCAGTCCCACGACGCGGCCGCATTCCTGGAGTACACGTACCACAGGGTTTCCAGCGTCCGGTACCTGACCATACTCCTCGCCCTCGGACACCGCTCGCTGAATACGGACCCTCTCGAGCGGGCCTTCGAACGCGGGTATCAGGATTTCGCCGGGGTCATCCGAAAGGGGGTGAACCGGGTCGGGCTCGCCGACATCCTGTCCGAACTCGAACTCGGGGAGAAGGCGGAGGCCGCGTTCGGCGGCAAGCCCGTGGCAATCGCCGAGCTCCGGGGCCGGATCGAAGACCGCCACCGGCGGGAAATCCAGAGCCTGTCCCGGGCGTGGTCGCGTGCGGAGCCGGTCCTCAGGTCTCAACTCCCCGCCGAGCAGCTGTTGTTCTGGACGGACAGTCTCCGCGCGGACGACATCCCGCACCGCTTCGACCGGGTCGTGGTCGATTACGACGAGAGCCGCAGGCCCCGTCTCTACCCGCCCGACGACGCCGAGCCGCTCGGGAGGGCGGGTGACGCGCTGAAAGAACTCGACAGCTGCCTGAGCCACCTCCGGGTGAAGCTGCACACCGAGCGGTCGGACTACGACAGCGCGGCGGCGGAGCGCTGGAAGGCGCTCAAAGACGCCCATCCGGGCGAGTCGGCGTTGCGGAGCACGGCTCCCCCAAAGAGGGTGTCGCTCGACGAGCTCGTGTGGTTCGTGGAGGGCAAAGCGCCGCCCCCCCCGGAGGCGGCCCCCGGAACCACCGGCCGGCCCATACCGACCCGAGCGACCGCCGGGAGTCCGGAGCCCGCCGGTGCCCCCGGGCCGGCCGGCCCCGGCGCGGGCCCGGATCAGTCGCCCGTCCCGTATCTGAGTCTGGAGCACCTCCACTACGTTCTTGACGCCGTGGTGTGCCTGCTCAAACGCGAACAAGAGTTCGGGGAACAACAGCTGCCGAAGATCGGGCGGTTGCTCGACGCCGTGGAGCGGGTCCTCACGAATCTGGCCGCCCGCCAGGCCTCGGGGACGTGGGCGGAGTATCTCCGGGAATTGCCCGCCCAGGAACGGGAGATCGCGGTCAGCGATTACAACGAGGCCTGGCTGCGGTATCACCACCTCCGGGCCGAACTCGCACTTGGGGACGTCTGCATCTTCGCCTCCCCGATCGGGTTCTTCGGCCGGCCCCCGGAGAAACTCGGCGACAAGCTCCCGGCTCTCCAGCAGGGTGTCGAGGAGGGGGCCCGTCACATCAAGGAGGGCCTCCACAAGGTTCGCGGCCAGTCCCCGCGGAGCGACGGGCGGTTCCGGAGTCTGATCCTGGAGCCGACCGCGGACGGATCGGTCTACCTGCCCTACCGCTCGGCTTTTCACGTGCTCAACGGCCGGACTCGCTGGCTGGCGGCGGCCCGCGACCCGGACGTCGCGGCCGACCCGAAGCTGTTGAGGGATGCGTTCGAGTCGTCGTTCAACAGCTTCGATCTCAGCCGCGGGGGCCTCTCGCCGGGCAACCGGCTGATCGCCGCGCTGACCGAGATGTACGCGGTGGAAGCCTGCCTGGCCCGCGCCAGGATCGTGCTGTACCCGCCCGGGGAGGGGCGGGCCGCCGCCCCGCCGTCCCCTTCACGCGGGCCCGGGAACCCGCCAGGCGCCGCTCTCGAGGAGGCGTACGCCAAGTACGAAACGGTCCGGCTCTGCCTCCAACGGGCACGCAACTACCTCCTGTCGGGTCGCCGGAACGTCATCTGGTGGAAGTTGTTCTACCTGCTGGTCGCCCAGTACCACGCCGACCGGCTGTCGCTGGGGCTCTTGCGCATGCTGCCCGCCTCGGACCGGCCGGGGCGGGTATCCGGCGTGTCGCCGACCGAGTTTCTCTTGCGCCTCCGGCGTGGGTACGCGGCCGTGCGCAGCGGCCTGGATTACCAGCTGCCGAGGGAGAAGAAGGCGAGCCACTGGCCGTGGCTCAGCCGGGTCTGGCTGGAAATGACCCTGACCGCCTATGTGACCGGCACGATGATGGTCCGGCGATTCGGTCCGGGGGAGCGGGAGGGAGCGGATGCCGTCTGGGAGGTGATCCGCCACGCGAATCTCACCGCCCGGTTACTCGATCAGGCTCGCCCCACCGGGGGGCCTCCGGTCCAGCCCGGGACGGGGGTCAGCGACTGCGAGTCGTGGATCGGCGAGTGGCTGAATGAAGACCTCGCGAAGAGCCCTCATCTCAGAGACTTCTGGGGCCGGTTCGAGAAGTTCCCGAAGGATGAGACGCTCGCGAAAACTGGGGACGCCCTGAGGTTACGACTCGACATCCTGGAGACGGCTTTTCGACTCGCGCCGAGCTGCTCAGCCCCCAGGTAACATCGAGTCTCGAGGTTGTCTCCATGTCCGGAGGGGGGACCCAATTCGAGAGGGAGGGTGGGGCTGAGAAAAGGTCCTCCCCGACGAGACGACCTTCCTCGACCATGCCCACACCCTGGTCCTGGTGGGAGACCAGGTCGAGATCATCCCCGGTCGGGGGCGGGCGTCACTTCAGGGTGATTGTCAGGTCGGGCGCGCCCTCGGGGGGGACGTCGACCGTGAGCGGGGTATCGGCGAGACGAGTGTACCGGGTGAGGGCCGGGGTCGTCGCCCCGCCCCCGAGCGAGACCGTAACCTTGTACCGACCCGCCAAGGCCCCATCGCCGTGCGGGTACGTCCGCAGGACGAAGCTCCCGTCCTCGGCCAGAAGAGACGAGGCCATAAGCGACCCTGTCCCGCCGTCGGCGGCGGCCTTCTCACCCGCCCCCGCGCCCTCGGGGGTGAAGACGATACTGGCGGCGCTCACGGGCCGCCCACCCGGGTAGAGGACCCGGCCGGTCACCCTGACCAGCTTCGGCCCGCCGCCACACCCGGTCGGGAGGACGGTCAGGAGGGCGAGGACGATCAGACCGACAGGGACTCGGGGGCAACTCATGGGTGCGGTCCCTTGGCGGGAGTGGGTCAGAACGTCCCGTTGATCACCTGGCCGTCGGTCGGGGCGATCAACTTCCAGAGGATCGTGTTGAACGACGGGGTCGGGTCGGACAGCGAGTAGCTGAGCATCCGGACGCTCCCGTCGCCGAGCAGGAACTGGGCCCCGCCGGCCCACGGTGCCCCCCAGTTTCCTCCGCCGCAGTAGCTCCCCGGGAGGCCCGGCCAGCTGTACCCGCTCTGCGGGTCGGCGACCAGGTTCGTCAGACCGGGCTTGTCCTGGTACATCCCGACCCCGCACCGGGCAGTTCCGCCGGCCCCACCGAGGACGATCGGCTCGTCCCAGTACCACGACCCGGCGGCGACGGCGGTCGGGTCCAGGGACTTCTCGCCCACCAGGATCGTGTTCGACAGCCCGTCGGTGATCCCGGCGATCCGCATGGTGTTCGTCCAGCTGGGTCCGTACGCCGGGAAGATCACCTGGTCGTTCGCCGCGTAGTCGGTGTGCCCCCAGGGGTTGAGCCCGGCGTTGAAGTACTGCCACCCGGGGTAGACCGGGTCGGTCGCCGGCACCGGGGTGGCCGCCGGCGCGCGGCGGCCCGGGTTGTAGTAGATCTTCACCGCCGCCGAGTACGCCGCGCCCTTGAACACCGCGTCCTGCTCGATGTACGGGAGGATCGAGAAGGCGTACGACCCGTGCTGCCGGTTCCCGCCCTCGGCCGGGTTCCCGTACCCCCAGTAGTACGGCCCGGACCAGCCGGCCCCCTGGGTCGCCGCCCCGGGGTTCGTCGACCCGGCCTTCGGGGACCCGTACTGGCCGTCGCCGCCGTTGTGCGGGAAGTACCCGTACGTGCTCTCGTAGTTATGCAGGCCGAGCCCGATCTGTTTGAGGTTGTTCTGACTCTGGGCGCGGGCGGCGGCCTCGCGAACCTTCTGGACGGCGGGCAGGATGAGTCCGATCAGTATCGCGATGATCGCGATCACCACCAGCATCTCGATCAGCGTGAACCCGCGGCGGTGCATGGATGCTCCTACCAGGTGTGGGGCCGTCACGGCGGGGCGGGGATGAAGGAACAGGAACCCCTGCCGCAATGTCACCATGCTTGGGGCCGAGGATGACGGAGTCAAGCGGCACCCGAAAAAAACCTTGACACATGCCCTGTTGTTAAGACGTTGAGCGGTGGCCATTCGGCCGCCGAATGGCTTTTCCCACGCGGCCGTTACCGCCTCACATCCGCGCGATCGGCTCGTCGGCCATGCCGCGCCCCCGCCGCCGGTCGAGCTGGTCGGCGTACACCCGCCGCCGGTCCACGAAGAACATCCCGCCTTTCCCGCCGCGGAGCCGGATCCGCCAGTACGTCACCCACGCGAGCAGCTTTTCCGGCCACCGGACGTGCCGCCGCCCGCCCCCGTACTCGCCCCGGAAGTACCGCCCGCGGTCGACCGCCGGCCGCACGACCGCGTCGCGCCCGCCCGGGTCTTTCAGCGCGTACACGTCGCGGACCCAGTTCCCGGTGATCAGGTTCGCGGCGGCGAACGGGGCCGCGTTCCCCCACAGCACCCGGCCGCGCGGCCCGTTCGCGTTGCAGAACCAGGGGAAGAGGGTCCGCAGGCAGCAGACGAAGTAGGCGTACTCCCGCGGGTGGTAGTTCCGGGTCCGGAACAGGATCAGCACCTCCCGCCGTTCGGCCCGCACGAACCGGTAGACCTCGGCGCGGAACCGGCGGTCGGTGAAGTGGGCGAGGGCGTCCGGGAAGTCGGTGAAGACGAGGACGCCGCTGTTGTAGTGGCAGGTCCCGTGGATGTAGTTGATCCCGTGCGGCATGCGCCGCCGCGGCCCGACCGGGTGTTCCCCCGGCCCGGCCGACAGCGCCACCCGGCCGGCGAGGAACTGGCCGGTCTTGGTGACCACGAAGTCGTCCATCGGCAGGCCGTCCTCGGCCGGCCCGCGGGGCGAACGGAAGATGACGTTCTCGTGCCAGACGTACCGGCCGGTCTTCGGGTCGATGCCCGTCACCCAGGGGTGGTCCGGAGGGAGGAGACCGTGAGGGAGCGGCCGGAACCGCGTAATGTCGAGGACCCGGACGATCCCATGCCCGTTGTGGGCGGATTGGTAGAGCCACCGCAGCGGCAGCCCGAGCCAGTACCCGATTCCGTCGCCGGATGAGCGGCGGGCAGGCGGGTCGGGCGGCAGGTCGACGGGTGGGGGGAGGGCTGTCATAAATTCGAAATCCGAAACAGACCCGGATGACCGCCCAGGGCTCCCACCTTGAGCTAAGAACGAGCGCGGCTACCGAACCCGACCCGTCTTCGCCCCGGAGGGGCATTCGTCGTAGCCCAGGGCGGGAGCCCTGGGCGGCCTTCCGGGCCGGGATCACCCGACCGGTTCCGCCCGTTACACTTCGGATTTCGAGTTTTGAATTTCGAGGGGCCGGGCCTGGCCCGGCCCGGTGTGCTCGGCGAGCGCGGCCGCGCCGTCCGCGGTCGTCGCCCGCTTGCCGAAGGCATTCCTCCACGCCCGGCGGACCGTACCCCACACCCCGAGTGCCTGGAACGGCGGGGCGAGCAGCTTCAGCTTCTTGTCCTTCTCGCCCCAGTCTGGCACGTCGTCGTGCAGGACGTACACCTCCCACATCGTCTGGTCCGGGTCGGTCACCCAGATCTTCGTCTGGTGGGCGTAGCAACACTTCACGTCGTCCTGTTGTCCGACCCGGGCGCCCACGGCCTTCACCCGCTCCTGGATCGCCCGCAGCTGGTCGACCGTCACGACCCGCAGGCCGAGGTGGTTGAGTGGCCCGCCGGCGCAGGCCCGTTTCGGCTTGAGGGACAGGACTAGCGGGGGCGAATCGACTTCGAATTTCGCATAGTCGGGGTACGCTTTCACCGGGCCCGCCCCGAGCAGGGCGGTGTAGAACTCCACCGCCGTCGCCAGGTCGGAGACGTTCAACGAGGCATGGAACTTGACCACCGCGGTGGCCCCCTTGGGGGTCCGGTTCGGGATCGAGGAAGAGTCGGTCATGGAATCGGACTCCGGATCGAAGCGGACGGGCAGGGAGGCAGAGGCGGCGGGAGCCAGGGCATGACTCCTGCCCTGGAGTTAAGATGTTATCCGGCGGGCCGCCGGGTGCAAGGAGATTTCAGTCGGGTCTCGGTTTTGCGCGGCGGGCGGTTCTTCCCCGGCCCTGACCGAGGCACCGATCTGGGCCGCGTTCACGCTCGGAGCGGGAGCCGAATCGCCCACGGACTCTTACGGCGGAACGCTAGGGTTTGAAGCCGACAGTCCTGCTAATGGCGAGCCCCTTCAGGGCGATGGGCGCGGGACGTCGTCATGTCTTCCGGGGTCGTCCGCCCTACTTTTGTGCATAAATGCCCCAGTGCGAAGCCGGCGGCCGGCCGAAGGCTGACTGCGGCGGATTCACAGCTCCTTTCGAGCGCAGCTCTTCCGGCGACGGCACCGACCCGTCCCGGATTGGCACGGCCTCTGCTTCTACTGACATCTGTCTCACGCGAGCCGGATTGATGCACCGGCCGTTGTTCTCCCACCTGCATCCCCCGTGCCCTCCTCTCTGGCACCATCAGACATTCAACCGATTACATACGGATGACCCATGCCCGTGCTCCGTTGCCGGCCCGCGATTGCCATGACCACCTCCCTCGCCGCACTCGCCCTGTCCCTCGGGCTCGCCCACGCGATCTCGTCGGATTGGGTGGGGGAACTCGGGTTAGACGTCTGGAACCTTCCCGAGCAGACCCGGATCATCGACCGGGAGAACGCGCGGTATGAACGACTGGCGATCGACGGCGACTGCCTCCGGGAGCAGATCGCGGCATCCGGCGAAGTTGTGGCCGGGCTGACCGCCGGGCGGGCCCGGCTCGCTACCGCGGCCGAGGAGTTGGAGGCGATCAACCGCGACCGGGCGGGGATGATGCTCGTACTCGAATATAACTTCCCGGACGCCTCGACAGACCAGCAGCGACTCGCCAGGTGGGCAATCGAAGAGGTCCGGCGGCGCCTGCAGGATGATCCCTCCCGGCAGGCCGAGGTTGTCGAGAGACTGGAAGGCGAGTTCGAGACGATGTGCCAGGCCGACGGCCGCGCGACCGCCCGATCGCGGACAGCCGATCCGACGGCTACTCCGCGTCCGGCGACAGCGGCACCCGGGCTGCCCGGAGAACCTCATTGAAGGTCGGTCGGGGTGAAGTCGAGATCAGAACCGATTCGGTCGCCGCCCCGTCGGCGTACACCTGCACCTGGGCGCACTTGAAGCAGATCACCAGGTCCACGACGTGCTGACCCGATCGGACGCGGAGCCCGTGGTGTGGGATGAAGCAGGCGGCGACCGACCCGTCGTGGTCGTCCACCCCCTGGCGGAAGGCGGCGAACAGCTTGCGGCGGGTGAGCTGGTTGGTGACCGCCGTTTTGCCCAGTACGGTGTGCCCGTGGAAGGTTTCCCGGGCGGGGTCCGTGGCCGCCGCCCCGGGCGGGGCGGGCTCGAGCGAATACAGAACGACATCGTCCGGCTGGTCGAACACGGTCGCGATCGGGTGCGGCAGCTGCCGGCTGTTGGACGACAGGCACCCGACGACCAGCCCGGCCGCCGCCGCAACGGCCGGCAGCCCGATCCACCAGCGGGAATAGTTCATGTCCGGCCCCGGTGAGGATGGTTCGCCCACCGCGGCGTTATCCACTTTTGGACCGTGGTGAGTCAATCGCAATGCCGGACCCGGCCGTCGCCGCGGTTGGGCGACCGGCAGGAGAGACGACACGCCGAGGGCGGCCGGGCGGGGGTGCCGTCACCTCACCCCGCGGGCTTCGCCGCGGCCCTCTTCCCAACGGGAATGAGGGCCGCTTTGTTGAAACCCTCGGTCCCTAGTGGGCCGCCCTCCAGGGCGGCCCGAGCCACTAACAAATAATCGACAAATCGATTACTGCTATGGGCCTGAACACCGTCCCCCAGTTGCCCCGGCGGGGTCACCCGCATTCCGGTTCCGCTTTTCAATGCGTGCCGGTCGACTATCTTAAACTTCTGAGTCCGATGCCCCTCCCAATCGCCCTCCGGGATGATGGACCGCGATGAGCGCTAATAATAGCCGTGCCTTCCCGCTCCCCCCGCTCGGCCTGAACCCGTCGTCGACCGCCCAGGGGACGACCCCGGGGAGCTTCGCCCCCCGCCCTGAGCTCGCTCCCGGCCCGGGCGGCGCGAAGACGTTCGCGTCGCCCGACACCCCGGGCATGCCCCCGCCGTCCGACAAGACTGCGTGGGATTTTCTCCCGGACGAGTGGGGCACGGAAGAAATCCCCGCCGCCGCGGCCAACGGCCCGGCCGCCCCGGCCCGGGGGGCGGTCGTGTTCCGGCAGGGCGACGGCACCTTCCGCCGGGTCACGTACCCGGCCGGGTTCGAGCCGGTCACCCAGCTCGAATCCGCCCGGCTGGGCGTGCTCACCCCGCAGATGAAGCGGGTGGCCGAGCGGGAACCGCATCTCACCCCGGAGCAGGTCCGCGACGAGGTCGCCGCCGGGCGGATGGTGATCCCGGCGAACAAGGTCCACCTCGGCTACCAGCTCGACCCGATGTGCATCGGCCGGGCGTCGCTCACCAAGGTGAACGCGAACATGGGGGCGTCCCCGGTCTCCTCCAGCACGGACGAAGAGGTGGAGAAGCTCCGGTGGGCGGAGAAGTGGGGGGCCGACACGGTCATGGACCTGTCCACCGGCGGCGACCTGGACGCCTGCCGCGCCGCCCTGATCCGCGCCAGCACGGTGCCGATCGGGACGGTCCCGATCTACTCGATGATCATCGGGCGGAAGATCGAAGACCTCACGCCCGAAATCATCCTCGCCACGCTCGCCCACCAGGCCCGGCAGGGCGTGGACTACTTCACCATCCACGCCGGGGTGCTCCGCGAACACCTGCCATTCATCCGGGACCGGCTGATCGGGATCGTGAGCCGGGGCGGGTCGCTGCTCGCCAAGTGGATGCTCACCCACGGCAAGCAGAACCCCATGTACGACCACTGGGAAGAGATCTGCGACGTGATGCGGCGGTACGACGTCACGTTCTCGATCGGCGACGGGCTGCGGCCGGGCGGGCTGGCCGACGCGACCGACCGGGCGCAGCTCGCCGAGCTGTACACCCTCGGGGAGCTGACCGAGCGGGCGTGGCGGAAGGGCGTGCAGGTGATGGTCGAGGGGCCGGGGCACGTCCCGTTCGACCAGATCGAGTTCAACATGAAGCTCCAGCGGTGGGCGTGCCACGGGGCCCCGTTCTACGTGCTCGGCCCGCTGGTGACCGACATCTTCCCGGGGTACGACCACATCACCAGCTGTATCGGGGCGACGGCCGCCGCGTACCACGGGGCGGCGATGCTCTGCTACGTCACGCCGAAGGAGCACCTCGGGCTGCCGAAGAAGGACGACGTGAAGCAGGGGTGCGTCGCGTACAAGATCGCGGCCCACGCGGCCGACGTGGCCCTCGGCATCCCCGGCGCCCGCGACCGGGACGACGAGCTGACCAAGGCCCGGGCCGCCCTGAACTGGGAGAAGCACTTCGAGCTGAGCTTTGACCCGGACACCGCCCGCGCGTACCACGACGAAGACCTGGACGTGGACGCCGACTTCTGTGCGATGTGCGGGCACGACTGGTGCAGCGTCCGGATCTCGAAGGAGATCGTCGAGTTCGCGTCCGGCAAGGACGAGGACTACCAGCGGGGCCGGGCGAAGGTGTCGGCCGCGCTCACGCCGGAGCAGCAGGAGATCCTGGAGAAGCGGGGCGTGCTGAGCCCGGACGAGATCCACCGACTGGCGAGCAAGACCCGCTCTGCGGTCGGGGCGGACGCCGGGAAGGCCGTCTGTCACAGCGACCACGTCGACGCCGACGCCGCGAAACATCTCCAGGCGAAGCGGGTGCCGCTGGCGCAGGTGGAGGGGTGAGGTGAGGTGGTGGTGGGGTGGTGAGGTGGTGTGGTGGTGGGGTGGTGAGGTGGTGAGGCAGACGGCAGGAGAAAATCTACCCGCACGCACGCTTCGTAGCTTCGTAGGGCACGCACGGCGTGCCGGCTTTTGGCCTGGCGAAACGGCACGCAGTGCGTGCACTACAAGACGGCTTGTCCCCAGTGTCTCGGTCATTCTGCGGGTCGCTTTACACCTGCCGGATAGCTGAGGTGGTGAGGTGGTGAGGTGGTGAGGTGGTGAGGTGGTGGGGTTCAATAACCAGGGGGTGTCAGGCTTCTGACAGGCGAGCCGGGAGTGTCAGCGACCGGAGGCGCGAACGAACTCCGGTCGCTGACGCTCCCGGCTCGCCAACTCTAACCCGAGCCTCCACCACCACCCCCACCACCTCACCACCCCTCTGTAACAGTGGCTTGTACCTGACCATCCCGTCCGGGTAGCATCGAGACCACTCCGGCTCGCACTCGCGGGTCGGAGCTGCGATCAACTCGCGCCAGGAGGGACACGTCATGGTCGGCTGCTGTGGACCGAGGTCGGGGCGTTCGGTCGCGGGAACCCTCGTATTTGCCGCGCTGGTGCTTCCGCCGGCCGGGCTGCGGGCCCAGCTGCCGGCACCTGGCGTCCCGGTTGCTCCCAACCAGCCGGGGCCGGTGCCCCCGGGGATCGAAGATCCCCGGGCAGTTCCGCCTGCCGTCCCTCTCGGCCCACCCCCGGGTGGTGTT
Organism: Gemmataceae bacterium; assembly: GCA_028288765.1. Lineage (GTDB taxonomy): Bacteria > Planctomycetota > Planctomycetia > Gemmatales > Gemmataceae > Urbifossiella. The sequence goes on from JAQGHQ010000272.1 coordinate 36,761, forward strand.
TCCGGCGGCCAAGCGGGGGGTCCGGGGGCCGGCGGCCCACCAGGGTTCCCCGCCACGGGTTTCGGCCCGCAAGCCGTGCAGCCGTCCGCACCGCCCGCGCGGTTTCACTTCCCCATCGACCCGAAGACGCCGGTCAAGGATCTTCTCCCGGCCCCGCCGAAGAGCCAGGCCCCGGTTGGTCCAGTCCTGACCGACGACCTTACCAAGGTGCCCGAGGCCGAGTTCCAGGCCCGGTCGGGGAATGCCGACCCGAACGAGTTGAAGAAACAGACGGCCCACCAGCTCGCCAAAATGAACCACCTGAACGCGAATAAGACCGACGCATTCATGACCGCCCTGCTGCAGAACCGACCGGACCTCGCCGGGCTCCCGTTCACGATGGGAGACGACTGCCGCACGTCGGGCGAGCGGACGAGGCAGTTCACCGCCGCCGTTGGGACCGTCCGACTGGCACTCGCTCGGATCTCGGGTCCGGTCCCTGCGAACGTCGCCCCCGGCTCCGGCCCGGGGCCTCAGGCCCCCGCCCCGGGCGGCGGGTTCTGGACGCAGTACACCGCCTTGTGCGATCAGGAAGATGCGACCCGCACGCCGACCGACAAGGCGACCGCCGAGCACATCACGCTCGCCCGGATCGCGGCCCTGACCCAGATGCTCGCCGCCGAACCCGCCAACACCCGGCTCGGGCTGGTGAAATACCTGACCGCGGTCCCGCACCCCGAGGCGACGCGGGCGCTCGCCAAAATGGCGGTCTTCTCGGCGGAGGACGACGTCCGGCTCACCGCGATCGATTCGCTCAAGGTCCGCCGGGAGAAGGACTATACCGACGTCCTCGTGAAGGGACTGCGCTACCCGTGGCCGGCGGTGGCCAGGCGGACCGCCGACGCCACGGCCCGGCTCGGCCGGGCGGACCTCATCCCCGCCTTGGTAGCCGTGCTCGACGAGGCCGACCCGCGGGCGCCGGTGAGGAAAGAGGTGGGCGGGAAGACGGTCGCGGTCGTGCGCGAGATGGTGAAGGTGAACCACCACCGCAACTGTATGATGTGCCACTCACCGGGGAACTCCGGCACCGTGTCGGCGGAGGCGATCACGGCCGAAGTCCCGGTCCAGGGGCAACCGCTCCCGACCCCGGCCCAGGGCTACAACCAGTCGTCCCCGGACCTGATGATCCGGGTCGACGTGACCTACCTCCGCCCGGATTTCTCGGCGCTGATGACCGTCCCCGACGCCCACCCCTGGCCGGACCTCCAGCGGTTCGACTTCCTCGTGCGGGAGCGGCAACTGACCGCCGACGAGGCCGCCGCGTATCGGACGAAGCTGACCCCGAAGGAGGCCGGGGTGTTGTCGCCGTACCACCGCGCGGCACTGGCCGCACTCCGCGACCTGACCGGCAAGGACACCGCCCCGACGGCGGAGGCGTGGCGGAAACTGTTGGAGCTGCCGGCGAAAACCGCGGAGGTAAAGGCGGACGACGGCGGCAAGGTCGGCGAGTGACCACCCCGAAACCGACGCCCCGAACCGGCCCGCGGTCGATGCCGCGGGCCGGTTCCGTTCTCGCCCGCGTCGCGCGTGGTCATCCGGAGGCTCGTCTTGCCCCGGCGGCCCACCCAGCTACGCTGGCTGGTACGTCACGATCCGTCGCAGGCGGGGGATGAGACAATGGAAGCGGTCGCCGAGGTGGCCCGGGAAGTAGCGGGGGAGTTCGCGGACCTGTCACTCCCGCAGGCCGCGGTACTCACCACCCGGCTGCTCGTCGCCGGCTTCCTCGGCGTGGCGCTGGGGTGGGAGCGGGAACGGGCGCACAAATCGGCCGGCCGCCGAACTCACATCCTTGTCGCGGTCGGGTCGGCGGCGTTCGTCGCCGTCACGCAACAAGCCGGGCTCGGGACGGACGCGGTCAGCCGGGTCGTGCAGGGGTTGCTGGCCGGGATCGGGTTCCTCGGGGCCGGATGCATTGTCAAGTCGGGAACCGAGGGCCACGTCGTCGGCCTGACGACCGCCGCGGGAATTTGGATGACCGCGGCCGTGGGCGTCGCGGCCGGTCTGGGCCGGGAGACGTCGGCCGTCGTGATCGGGCTGCTCGGCTGGTTCACCCTGGCCGTACTCGGCCGGTGGGAAAAGCAGGGGCAGGCGGGCCCGAACGGGTCGGGTTCCCTCCCCGGCCCGTGAGGCCGCCCCGCGCCCGCTACCCGGTCAGGTTTCCGCCCTCCGGCCACAGGCTCCGCACTTCCTCCACCGTCGTCTCGATCCCGCTCTCGCGGATGTCGTCCGCCACCTGTTCCGGGGTGGAGTTCGGGCCGAGCCGCAGGTGCGTCTCGAGCACGAGCCGGGGCAACCCCAGAATCTCATCCGACTTGCCCAGGTCCGGACGGGTCGGTTCGCTGCTGTTCATGACCCCTCCTCCCTCGCTCATTCGGTCCTCTTCCGGTCGCCCGATTTCGGGGCGACTCCGGGGGCATCTTTCCAGGTGTCTCGCTATCCCCGCGGCCGTGGTCGTCGTCCCGCGGGCGCCTGTGCGGCTTCCGCGACGCCGCCCGCAGCTCGCCCCGGGGTCACCGGTGTTGTGGGTGTGCTGCCGCCCGTGATTCCGACTGGCGGCCATTGCTCGTCCTCCTTACCGGTCTCGGCCCCCGGGCATGTCCCCCAGTTTCCGGGAGGTGTTGCAAAGCCCGTGCCCGCCCGGGTACGCGGGTTGCAACACCGTCCCCTGCTTCGGCCCGCGGGTGTCTCGGCCGGCGTCAGGTCATACCGGGAGAACACATGAAGGCGGTAGTATTTCACAGGATCGGGGATATCCGGCTGGATGACGTGAAGGAGCCGACGATCGAGAAGCCGACCGACGCCGTCGTCCGGCTGACGGCGAGCGCGATCTGCGGCACCGACCTACACATGGTGCGGGGGACGATGCCCGGTATGGTCCCCGGGACTGTCCTCGGGCACGAGGGCGTCGGGGTGGTGGAGGCGATCGGACGGGAGGTGACGAATTTCAAACCCGGCGACAGGGTGGTGATCCCGTCCACGATCAACTGCGGGCAGTGCTCGTACTGCCGAGCCGGGTACACGTCGCAGTGCGACAACGCGAACCCGAACGGGGCCGGGGCCGGGACCGCCTTCTTTGGCGGGCCGGCACCCACCGGGCCGATCAACGGCCTCCAGGCCGAGTTCGCCCGGGTCCCGCTCGCCGCGGCTACCCTGGTCGCGCTCCCCCCCGAGGTGACCGACGACGCCGCAATCCTCCTGTCGGACATCTTCCCGACCGGGTACTTCGGTGCGGACAACGCCGAGATCAAGCCCGGGGACACGGTGGCCGTGTTCGGGTGCGGGCCGGTCGGGCTGTTCGCGGTCATCAGCGCGAAGCTGCTCGGGGCCGGCCGGGTGTTCGCCGTCGACCACCTCCCGGACCGGCTCGACAAGGCCCGGCTGCTCGGGGCCGAGACGGTGAACTTCGAGGACGAGAGCCCGGTCGAGTTCCTGAGACGGGCCACGAACGGGATCGGCGTCCTGCGGGCGATCGACGCCGTCGGGGTCGACGCGGTCCGCCCGCACCACGGCCCGGCCTACGCCGAATCCCGCCCGATGAAGAGGCAGTTCGAGGAAGAGCGGAAGGAGGTGACGCCCGAGGGGACCCACCCGAGTTGGGGCGGAAACTGGGTGCCCGGCGACGCCCCGTCGCAGGCCCTCCGGTGGGCGGTCGAGGCGCTGGCGAAGGCCGGAACGCTGTCCGTCATCGGCGTCTACCCGGAGACCATGACCCGGTTCCCGATCGGAATGGCGATGATGAAGAACCTGACCCTCCAGATGGGCAACTGCCCGCACCGGAAGTACCTGCCGGCACTCGTGGATCTGGTCCGCGGGGGAACGGTGGACCCGACGAAGGTGCTCACGCGGGTGGAACCGATGACCGGGGCGATCGAGGCGTACAAGGCGTTCGACAAGCGGAAGGCCGGGTGGGTGAAGGTGGAGCTGAAGCCCGCGACGGCGGGCGTGTGACCGCCGCGTTTCAAAGGGCCGGGTGCCGAGAACCGGTTTGGCCCTCGGCACCCGGACTTTTGTCGGCCCGCGGTCCTACCGGGCCGCGGCTTGCATGTTGACCTGCGCCTCGGCCAGCCGGGTCAGCTTCTCGTCGGTCCGCTTTTCTTCTTCCAGCGTCTGGTGCAGGAGGGTCTGGGCGTTCGTGTACCCGAGCCGCTTGGCCCAGGTGCAGAGACACCCGTACAGCGCGATCTCGTAGTGCTCGACCTTCTGGGCGGCGGCGATCAGGCCGGCGTCCTGCACGTCGCTCTCCAGCCCGAGCCCCATGATATCCTTCGCCTCGCTGATCAACCCTTCCATCGCCTCGCACTTCTTCGACGTCACCTTGATGTTCAGCTCCTTCCCGATCTGTTCGAGCCGCCGGACCTGCCCCTCGGTCTCGGTCAGGTGCTGTTCGAACCCGGCCCGCAGCTCCGGGTTTGTCGCGGCCTTGGCCATCTTCGGCAGGGCCTTCGTCAGTTGCGTCTCGGCGCTGTACGCGTCCTGGATTTGGTCGGCGAACAGGTCATGCATCGACTTCGCGGCCATCGTTCGGCCTCCGTGTGGGAACTGGGTGGGGAAAGGATCACCGCCCCGCGGCGGGCCGGTCGGGACTGTCGCCCGGTTGCCGGCGGGACGTGCTCGGGTCGGCGGCGGAATCGGCCTTTTCGCCGCTCGGGGTAGCCTCGTAGGGCGAGCTGTCGGCGCCGCCCGCGGCCTCGTCCACCCGCCCGCGGTGCGGGCCGTAGGGGGACGTCGGCTTGTCGGGCTCGCGGCCCGGGTCGCGCTGGTTCGGCACGAAAGGTCTCCTTTCGGGGAGCGGGTCGCTCTCGTCCGCGACGCGAGGGTCTGGACCTGTACCGCGGGAGAACTGGGCCCCGCTTCGTTTCCGGGGTCAGTGGGTTCCGCCGGCGGGAAGCGGCCGGGTCGGGATGCCCACCCGGATCTCGTTGTTGCGGGCCGAGGCGCGGTCGCTCAGGGTGGTGAACATCCCGGGGGTGGCGGCCCGGCAGGCGTACCCCTTGACCCGTTGCGGCCCGATCCCGCCAGGGTCTGGCAGAATGAATCGGTTGGCCGCCGCGAGGACAGCCGACACCAGGCCCGGGAACAGGGCCTGCGCGACCACCGCCGCCTTTGCCGGGATTGTCAGCACCACCTCGGCGTCCCCGAGCGCGACCCCGCGCAGGATCTGCCGGGCCGCCCGCTCGGCGTTCATCGAGAACCCGGGGATGGCGTTCCCGATCGCGAACCAGCGGTACTCCTCTTCGTGCCGGCCCTTGAACTCGGCCTGGATGTGGCTCCCGGTCCGCATCAGCCCGGGACAGACGGTGGTGACCACGATCCCGTACCGGGCCAGCTCCGCCCGCAGCCCGTGCGAAAGCCCGACCAAGGCGAACTTCCCGACGACGTACGGGAGCATGTGCGGGACGGCGACTTTCCCCCCGAACGACGAGATGTTAACGATCCGCCCCGTCCGCCGCGCCTTCATCTCGGGTACGACCTCGAGCGTGGTGTACAGGCTCGCCCAGAGGTGGGTCTTGAGCGACAGCTCGAACTCCTCCAGCCGGGTGTCCTCAAGGGCCCCGACCCCGATGATTCCGGCGTTGTTGACGAGCACGTCGACCGGCCCGAGCCGCTGCCGGGCGACCGCGACGAACTCCCGCACCCGGTCCCGGTCGGTCACATCGCACTCGACCGCAACCACCCGCGCGCCGGTCAGGACGAGTTCTTCAAAGGCCGACGTTAGCTCGTCCGGGTCGCGGGAGCAGATCGCGAGACTGGCACCCCGCGCGGCCAGTTCCCGGGCTAGGACCAGCCCGAGCCCTCGTGACCCACCGGTAAGCAGGACGTTCTTCCCGCGGAAGTCGTAGCCCGGCCACAGCCAGCGGTACGTCATGTACGCCCCCGCGCCCGCGGCGGCGAGTGTCGCGAAGCGGTTCATGCGGTTCTCCATGTGGTCGGCCGGTGAAGGAACCAGCGTCAAATGAGGAGCATTCCGGGTGCCAGATGAGCCGGCGCGAAAACCCGGGGGTCGGATTTGAAATCCGAATCGCCCTCCGGAGTTAGCGGGAGTTGGAACCGGCCGAGGTGGACAGTGGTCTGTGTTTCGGCCGGGCGGTGCGGCCGGTTGGCCGCACCGCCCGGGTCGGCGCACGGAGGACAGGATTACTTGTCGGTCCCCTTTTCACCCTTGTCGAGACTCTTGGCCATCTTGAGATGGTCCTTCAGGGTCGGCAGGGTCTTCACGGCGAAGTCTTTCAGGTCCGAGTTCTTGGCCTCCTTACTCGCCCGCTCGAACAGGGCCACGTCCTCCTCGTGGTCCTTGACCATGTGCTTGACGTACGCCTTGTCAAACTCCGCCCCCTTGATCTTCGAGAACTTCTCGAGGTGCTGCTGGTGGTGGCTCAGCAGGGTAGTCGGGAGGCCGAGGCCGGCCTTCTTGGCGACCTCTTCCAGGTCCTTGTTCGCCTTGGTGTGGTCGGTCACCATCCGCTCGCCGAACTTCTTTACGTCCTCGCTCGAGGCGTTCTCCTTGGCGATCTGGCCGAGAGCGACTTCGTACTTCCCGCCGCTGGCAGCCTTGACGACGAACACGTCGTCGGAGAACGGCACATCCTTGCCGGACTTCTTGCTGTCGGCACTGAGCGTGATGGTCCCGAGCAAGAGTCCGCATGCGGCCGCGGCCGCGCGAGTCAGGCTTTGCATCAGACGGTCCTCGTCGTGGTTCAGGAATTTGCCCCCGAAAGCCGGACGCGGCAGTGAGTCGCAACTCGGATGCCGGGGGACGGAACCCCTCGCGGACCGCGGCATCCGCGGCCGCCCGGACCGGGATCAGGAACCGGCGTTCGCAACGCAACAGGAAGGAACTTGGACCGAATAGGAATTGCCCGGGTTCGGGCCGCGACAGGGAACTATCGTTCCCGAGGAGGGCACCGGGGTGCGCGGGGGGTCACCCTTTCCCGACGAACGACTGGCGGTCGATCCCGTACTCCGCGATCTTGGCGGTCAGACTCCGGCGGCAATACCCGCAGAGGGTGGCCGCCCGGCCGACATGCCCGCGGGTCTTCCGGAGCGCCTTGACGATGTACCGCTTTTCGAGCCGGACGGCGGTGTCGCGGAGCAGGTCCCGGAGCGGCCGGCCGAGGTCGACGACGGCCGGGACCGGGCCGGCGATCGCCCGGTTCAATTCCGGCGGAAGGTGGGCCGGCTCGATCACGTCCGCCGGGTTGACCACGCACGCGCGCTCGATCGCGTTCTCCAGCTCCCGGATGTTCCCGGGCCACGGGTAGCGGCCGAGCCGGTCCAGGGCCGCCGGCGAGATCTGCTTCGGCCGGTTCCCGGGGCGGGCGTACTTGTGGCAGAAGTACGCCGCCAGGGCGGGCACGTCGTCCGGCCGCCCGCGGAGCGGGGGGAGGTCGATCCGGACCACGTTCAGCCGGTAGTAGAGGTCCTCCCGGAACTGCCCCTTCCGGACCAGCTTCCGGAGCGGGCGGTTGGTCGCCGCGATCACCCGGACGTCGACGGCAATCGGGTCCGTCCCCCCGACCCGTTCGAACCGCCGCTCCTGGAGGACGCGCAGGAGCTTCACCTGCATCAGCGCGGGCACGTCCCCGACCTCGTCGAGGAACAGCGTGCCGCCGTGGGCGAGTTCGAACTTGCCGATTCGCTGCCGGTCGGCCCCGGTGAACGCCCCCTTCTCGTGCCCGAATAGCTCGCTCTCCAGCAGTGTGGCCGGGACGGCCGCGCAGTTCACCACGACGAACGGCCCGGTCCGGCCGACCGAGGCCGCGTGGATGGCCCGGGCCAGCTGCTCCTTTCCGGTCCCAGTCTCGCCCTGGATGAGGACCGTTGTGGTGGTCGGGCCGACATCCCGGATCAGGGCGAAGATGGTATGCATCCGCGGGTTCCGGCTGACGACCCCGTAGAACCGTTCCGGCCCGACCACGGCCGCATCCCGGACGACGTCGTCCACGATCCGGCGGACCCGGTCCGGCTCCAGGGGCTTCGGGAGGAAGTCGTCGGCCCCGGCGCGGACCGCCCGGACGGCGGCGTCAATGGTCGGGTCCGCGGCGACGACCACCATCCGGACCGGCCGGCGGGCCCGCCGGACCTCCCGCACCAGATCCACCCCGCCGGTCCCGAGGTCGGCGAGGCACAACCGGAACGGCCCGGCGGCGAGGAGGCCGAGCGCGGCCCGCACGCCGTCCGTCGCGACGACCTCGACCCGCGGGTCGGCCGCGAACAGGCCTCGAAGACTGGCCCGGTCGCCCACCGCCCCGTCGACGATCAGGACACGCGGGGGCAGGACCGGGTCGGCCAGCTGGTCGGAACTGGGGGGTCTCTCCATGTCCGGTGCCGGGGGGTGGCAGAACTGGGCGTACGATCCCGGGTAAAACCGCGCGACGTCCGGCGGGCATCCGTTCCATTCACCCGCCCCGGTTCGCGATTCTGGGCGGGCTCGAACTCCAGGACCTTGCATCGTACCGGCCGCGAATCCGCTCGGTAAACACGCCGCGCGGCCGGTTCGGGTTCACCGGGCGGCCGGGCGAGAGAGGCCGGGGATGGACCGCCCCGTCACGGCTTGAGCACGCATTTGATGCACTCGTCCTTCTCGCGGAGGAACGTCCGGTACGCCGTCGGGGCGTCGGCCAGCGAGAACCGGTGGCTGATCACGAACGACGGGTCGATCTCGCCCTTCTCAACCCGGTTCAGGAGCGGCCGCATGTACTTGTGGGTGTGGGTCTGACCCATCTTGAACGTCAGCCCCTTGGCGAACGCGGCCCCGAACGGGATCTTGTCGATCAGGCCGCCGTACACCCCGGGGACGGACAGCGTCCCACCCTTGCGGCAGGCCGTCATCGCCTCCCGGAGGACGGCCGGCCGGTCCGACTCCAACATCAGCCCCTGCTTCACCCGGTCGTAGACGTGTTCGACCACCGTGGCCCCGTGGGCCTCCATCCCGACCGCGTCGATGCACGCGTCCGGGCCGCGGCCGGCGGTCATCTCGTCGAGCGCCTCCAGGACGTCCGCCCGGCGGCGGTCGATCGTCTCGGCCCCGCACTCCTCCCGGGCCTTCTTCAGCCGGCCCGCGACCGAGTCGATCCCGATCACCCGGGCGGCCCCGAGCAGGTACGCGCTCTTGATCGCGAACAGCCCGACCGGGCCGCACCCCCAGACGGCGATCGTGTCACCCGGCCGGATGTTGCAGTTCTCGGCGGCCATGTATCCGGTCGGGAAGATGTCCGTCAGGAACAGCACCTTCTCGTCCGGCAGCCCGTCCGGGATCTTGAGCGCGCCGACGTCGGCCATCGGCACCCGGACGTACTCGGCCTGCCCGCCGGCGTACCCGCCGTACAGGTGCGAGTACCCGAACAGCCCGCCCCCGGAATACCCGTAGACCTTCTCCAGGACCCTGGCGTTCGGGTTCGTGTTGTCGCACAGCGACCACATCTGCCCCGCACAGAAGAAGCACTTCCCGCAGGCGATGTTGAACGGGACCGCGACCCGGTCGCCCTTCTTCAAGGTCGTCACCTTCGGGCCGACTTCGACCACCTCGCCCATGAACTCGTGGCCGAGGATGTCGCCCCGTTCCATCCCCGGGATAAACCCGTTGTACAGGTGCAGATCAGACCCGCAGATCGCGGTCGTCGTGATCCGAAGGATCGCGTCCCGGGGGTTGAGGATCTTCGGGTCCGGGACCGTCTCGACCTCGACCTTTTGCTTGCCCCGCCAGCATACGGCCTTCATCTCGTCCCCTCCATTCCTAGACCGGGGAACCACTCAGATCAGGGAAACGACTCAGAGCCGGGGAATAACGAATGCCCACCAATGACGAAGGGAAGACTTCAAGGAGCAAACCCGTCCGGGCGATTTCCCTTCGTCAATTGGTGGGTCGGTGGTGGGACAGGCGTCATTTCCTGAGTCCCCGCCGGCCGTGCGGCTGGCCCTCGACGGTCGGCACTTCGCCGGCCTCGATGATCTGCTTGAACCGCCTCAGGTCTTCGCGGATCTGCTGGTCGGGGCTCTCGCCGAAAAGCTTCGCGACCAGCACGCCGACATTCCCCGCCGGCGGGTCGTACTTCAGGCTCACCCGGACTTCCGTCCCGCGGCCGCCCGGGGCCATCCGGAAGTGGACCGAGCCGGCGGTGTCCACGTCCGACCCCGGGAGCGATCTCCAGGCGATCACCTGGTTCGGGGTATCTGTCACGATCTCGGCGTCCCACTGGACCGACACCCCGAGCGGGCCCCGGGCGGTCCAGGTCGAGTGCGTGGCGTCGGTCTCCTTGACCTCCCGCAGGTGCGACATGAACTCCGGCAGGCGCGAGAAATCCCGCCAGAGCCGGTAGACCTCATCGACCGGGGCGTTGACGGTGACCGCGTGCTCGACTTTCATCCCGTGCCCGGCCGCGACTGCCGCTCTCGGCCCGGTCTTGCCGGCCGTGGTCACCCCGGCCGCCTGATACACCGGGCAAATCCCGGTCGCCGCCCGGTACACCAGGGCCCCGCCCGCGAGAAGGCCGAGCAGGTTCAGGCGTTTGCCGACCGCGGCGTTGGCGACGAGGACAGACCCGACTCCCAACGACAGCCACCGCTCCAGGTTACCGACATTGGTGCGGATACCGGGGGCGCGGTCGACCGCCCGCGCCACCACCGAGTCCGTCCCGGCCGCCGACTTCGCCGCCACAGTCAGTAACGTCCCTGGCATGTCCGCGTCCTCCTCGATCGGGGCAACAGGTCTTGGCAGAGACCCTCAGGCAACCGGGGTGCCGTTCCGACGGGAGGGGACAGGAATAAAGGTTTTTGCCGGGCGGGAGGGGATAATTGTCAATGAGTGGGAACGGCGGTTCCGGCGGACGGGAATACGAATGCCGTGGAACGGAGACGCCCGCGACGGGAACGTCGCGGGCGTCGGCGGGTGTGGTGCGTCTCACCCCTCTGGCGGGAGGGGGTGTTGGGCCGGGGACGGATCAGTCGCCGCCCTTCGGGTTCAGCATCTGCCCGATGGCGGACCCGGTCAGCTTAGCGGACACGACCACGCCCTTGTCCTTCACGGTGCTCTTGAGGGTCTTGGCCGCTTCGGCCAGAGGCTTCATCTGCGGATTCTGGGCGGTCAGAAACGGGAGCAGCCCCTTGATCTGCATGAGCCCGTCCTCGATCGTCTTGCCCATCTCGTCGGCCGCGTCCGCGTCCTTCATGCCAAAGGTGATCTCGGCCGTCACGTCGGCGGTCACCCGGACCACGGCGGAAACGGTGTCCAGCTTGGCGAGCTGGGCCGGGAGGTTCGGGCCACCGGCCCCGGGCGGGATCTTGAGGTTATCGAGCTTGCCCTTGGCCACCCACGCCACCCACACCGACGCCTTGTCGTCCATCTTGGTAATCAAAGCGGACAGGTCCTTACTGACGGCCGGCTTCTTGCTCTCCCCGGCGGTCGCCAGGGCGGTGCTGATGGACTTTTTGTCGACCCCGAGGACCACGGTGCTCTCGTCCACCACCGTCCCGTACATCGGGTTCCCGGTGTCAGGCTGGTACTTGAACATCACGTCCTTGCCGTCTTTGACCAGCGAGAAGTGATCGCCGTCCTTCTTGGTCTGGGCCTCGGCCGCCTTGTACAGCTTGTCCGGGTCGAACTTCCCGTGGACGATGACCAGGAACTTGACGTCCGTCTGGTCTTTCCCGGACCCCCCGATCACGACCTTCTCGATGTCCTTGAGCGGGTCGAGCCCGAGTTCCTTCATGAACTTCTGGGCGTCGTTCCCCTGGAGGGCCTGCTTGATCTGCTCCAAGGCGTACTTCTTGACGATCTCGGACTCGAGGACCTGGTTGACGTTGAAGGAGAACGCGAATTCGGCATCGGCGGGGAGGAGCTTGTCCGGGTCGGCGGCTCGTGCGGTCGGGGCCCCGGCCAGTACCACGGCCGAAAAAGCCCCAAGCCCCAGGCGGGACAGGCGGATCATGGGGAAGACATCCTTTCTATGGGTGAAGGCGGGTCGTCGGGGGGGTTGCGGCCCCAATGGCTGTCAACCGGTAGGCAGGACCGGCCACGGCGTATTGTACCCGGCGCGGTGGAAGGTGGTTTCGGATTCCGGCGGCGGAATGGGACACTCGGGGGAGCCGATACAAGAACCCGGTGAGGCGGTCGCATTTTCGTCGGTGCCGGGGTACCCGCTCGCGGGTCCGCGGCACCGACCCAGATCGGGCCGGACGGCCCAGTTTCTGGGCAGATCCAACGCGCCCGGCGCGACCCGGAGGGCAGCCCCCCGCTATACCCGCACGGCGAGGGCGGCGACGATCCGGCGGCAGAAGGCCGGGAGGTCGTCCGGGCCCCGGGCGGTGATCAGGTTCCCGTCCCGGAGCACGGCCTCGTCGCGGTAGTTCGCCCCGGCCGCCCGCACGTCGTCCCGGATGCCCGGGTCGCAGGTCACGGTCCGCCCGTCGAGCACCCCGGCGCTGATCAACAGCTGGGCCCCGTGCCCGATCGCCGCGACCCGCATCCCGCCGTCCTGCACGAACGTCCGGGTCACGTCCACGGCCTCTTCCAGCTGCCGGAGTTTCTCGACCGCCGGCCCGTCCGGGATGATCAGGGTGTCGAACTCGGCCGGGTTCACCTCGTGGATGCGGGCGTCCGGCTCGATCCGGTAGCCGTGCAACCCGGTCAGGCCGTGCATCATCGGCCCGGCCAGCCGCACGTCCACCCCTTCTTCCCGCAGCCGGTACCACGGGAGGAATAGTGTCAGGTCCTCGAACCCGTCGGCCACCAGAATCAGGGCTTTCATGCGGTCCGCCTCGTCTCGGAATGTCACCGTGAGTGCCTGTACCGATTTTATGCCAGGGTCGTTATCGGCGGAAGCCCGGGTCGGACCGTAGGGCTGTCGGATCTTTCCTGCTCCCCCCGGCTTGCCCAGTCCCGCCCGCCCCCCGGAGGGCGCGGTAACCACCGACAGGATCAGCCTTTCCTTCCGTGGCCCGCACCCGGCGCCCGGCAATTCTCCCCCCGCACTCGGAATTGACCAGAACCCGACCCCTCCGTAATATCCCGCCGCTCTCCGGCCCTCCGTTCACTCGGGTCCGGCGGCAGGAACCGGGGCGGGTATGCGGGTAGCCGTTCGGAACTGGCTGATTCGCGGGCTGATCCTTACCGGGGTAGCGGCCCTCGTCGCCCTCGGGTGGGTCGCCAACTCGTGGGTCAGCCCGGAACGGGTTCGCGAGCAGGTCATCGCCAGCCTGAACGAACAATTCGAAGGGGTCGAGGTCCACGTCGGGTCGGCCCGGATGCGGATTCTCGGCGGGATCGCGGTCAAAGACCTCAAGTTGATCCGCCGCGGGGCCGCGCCCGACCAGCCCTTCTTCCACGCCCCGGCCGCGGTCCTGTACCACGACAAGGAACAGCTGAACCGCGGCCGGCTGGTCATCCGGAAGGTCGAGCTTGAGAACCCGGAAGTCCACCTCGACCGGACGCCGGACGGGCAGTGGAACCTGGGCGAGGTGCTCCGGCCCGGGCCGGCCGACCGCCCGGTCCCGACCTTCTCCGCCAAGGGGGCGACGCTCACCCTCACCGACCACGGCCCGGACGCCCTGCCCGCCCTCCGGCTGACCGACGCCCGGTTCACCCTGATGAACGACCCGCTCCCGGTCCTCACCCTCACGGCCGAGGCGAGTGCCCAGGGGTACGGCCCGGTCCAGGTCCGGGCCCGGCTCAACCGCATCACCCGGCAGGCATCCGTCTGGCTGGAACTCCCCGAGTTCCCGCTCGGCGAGGCGGCCGCGGTCGCGACCGAACGATTCGCCCCGGCCCTCGGCGGGCACCCCGGTAAGCTGACCGCGACCGCCGCCGTGAAGGCCGAACTGACGTACTCTCCGGAGTCGAGCCCGACGTGGCGGTACGACGTCCGGCTGGAGATGAGCGGCGGCCGGCTCGACCACCCGGACCTGCCCTGGCCGGTCGAGAAGATCGCGGCCAAACTCCGGTACGTCGACGGGCGGGTGAGGGTGGAGGAGGCCACGGCCAGGGTCGGCCCGGCCCAGGTCCGGGTGTCGCTGGAGACGCGGGCCGACCGGGGGCCGGAGCCGGGCGGCGCGGGCCAGAAGACGGCCCTCGGCCCGCCGCCGGCCGCCCCCGGGCGGGCCGCGCCGCCCGACCCGGACGCGTTCGCCCGCGTCGAGGACCGGGTGCAGCGGCTCGACGTGACGGTGTCCGGGGTGCCGCTCGACGACGCGCTGTTCGCCCGGCTCGGCGAGGCCGGGGCGAAGGCCAAGCGGGTGCTCTCCCCGACCGGGACGGCGGAGGTGGTGTACAAGTTTGCCCGCGAGGCAACCGGGTGGAAGCGGGAGTTCGAAGTCCGCCCGCAGGCGGCCGGGGTGACCTACGAGAAGTTCCGGTACCCGGTGGCCGAGGTCCAGGGGTCGGTCCGCCGGACGGTCACCCACGCCGGCGGGGCGAACACCCTGATCGACCTCCGGGGGAAGGTGGCCGGCCAGTCGGTCACCTTGAAGGGCCAGCTCTACGGGGACGGGCCGGACCCGGCGGTGAACCTGCGGGTGGCCGGAACGAACGTCCCGCTCGACGACGCACTGATCGCCGCGTTCCCGGGCAAGTACCCGGAGCTGATCCGCCAGTTCCGGGCGACCGGCCGCGCCGACTTCGTCGCCGAGATCGTGCGCCGCCCCGGGGCGGACCACTTCGAGAACGAGTTCCGGGTCGAGATCCGGGACGCGACGGTGAAGTACACCCAGTTCCCGTACCTGTTCGAGAAGGTGAAGGGGCGGGTGATCGTCCGGGTGACCGCGCCGGCCACCCAGTCGGGGGAGCCGGCCCCGGACCGAGACGAGATCATCCTGGACGGGTTCACCGGGGCCCACGGCGGGGCGACCGTCTGGCTGCACGGGTCGAAGCGGCCGGTCCCCGGGAGCCGCGACCGGAAGCTGGTGCTGCAGATCGGCGGGAATGGGTGCCCGGTCGACGCCGATCTCAAGTCCGCCCTTGCCGCCCTCAAGCTCGACGACATCTGGTCCTCGTTCTCCCCCCGCGGCAGCCTGACATTCGCGGCGGACGTCGAAATCCTCGACCGGGCGGCGCCCCCCGCCCGCCCGGACGACGAGCCGCCGTTCAACAAGGCGGCGGACCTCAAGCTGACGTTCAACTTCTACGGCCCGACCGTCACCCCGGCGTTCTTCCCGTATGAACTGACCGACCTGTCCGGATGGCTGGAGTACAAGAGCGGGCGGGTGGACCTGGCGCATCTCGCCGGCCGGCACGGCGAGTCCCGGCTCAAGCTGACCGCGGGCGAGGTCCGGTTCTACCCGGACGGGGTGGTGTGGGCGAACCTGGGGGGGCTGGAGATCAAACCGCTGGTCGCCGACCCCGCGCTGCTGGGGGCGTTCCCGGCCAAACTGCGTGCGGCGGCCGGGGAGGTGAAGCTGAAAGGCGGGGCGGACCTGACCGTGAAGCATCTGGTCGTGCTCACCCCGCCGCCGGCCTCCCTCCCGCCACCCGAACCGCTCCCGATCGCCCCGGCGGCCGGAAATTCCTTCCCCGGCACCTCCCTTGAACAGGGAGGTGGACAAACCCCTGGCGCATCTTCTCCCCCTTCCTTTTTTGGAACGGGTATCGGGGGGCCAGATCCGTCCGTCACCGCCCGCGGACAGGCTCCGGTCGCGGCAGCCCCGCCGCGCCCGTTCCCGGTCGCGGTCCCGCCGCAAACCCTGCCCACCGCGTCCCGGCCGGACCCGGTCGTGTACTGGGACGCGGAGCTGAATCTGGGCGGGGCGTCGCTCGAGATCGGGGTGCCGTGGGAGAGCGTATTCGGGCGGGTCGGCTGTCGCGGGCGGTACGAGGGCACACACCTCGGGCTCGTGCTGGGGAACGTCTACCTGGACCAGGCGACGGTCGCCCGGCAGCCGGTGACCGTGGTGAAGGCCCACGTCCGGGCCGCCCCCCAGCAGCCGGACCCGGCCCGGCCGGGGCAGTTCCTCCCCCCCGTACTGCTGTTCACCGACGTGTCCGGGGCCCTGTTTCACGGGGTGGTCGGCGGGGCAGCCCGGGTTGTGCTTGCCGACCCGGTCGGGTATGGGCTGTGGGTCACCGCCACGGACGTTCAGCTGGAGGAGGTCGCCCGGCACTACAAGGTGGGGTCCGACGCCGACCTGAAGGGCGTGGCCCAGGCCCAGTTGTGGCTGTACAACCGGCAGGACCCGCGGACCGGGCAGTGGTCGGTCGAGGGGTCGGGAAAGGTCGACGTCCCGGCCGGGCGGATGTACAACCTGCCGGTCCTGCTCGACCTGGTGAAGGTGCTCAAGCTCCAGACCCCGGACAAGACCGCGTTCGAGGAGGCCCACGCGACCTTCCGGATCCAGGGCGACCGGGTCAAGGTGGACCAGCTCGACCTGATCGGGAAGGCGGTGTGCGTCGGCGGGACGGGGGAGGTGGACAGCTCCGGGGAGTACATCCGGTTCGAGTTCTACATGCTCGGGTCCGAGATCCTCGCCAGGCTGGTGAACACCCCGGTCGGGGACCTGAGTGCGTTCCTGAGCCGGAACCTGTTCGTCAAGATCAAGCTGACCCGGGAGAACGGCGTGCTGAAGTACAAGCCGGAGCCGGTCCCCGCGGTCACCGAGCCGGTGAAGGCGATCACCGACCGGCTCCGGAGCCGCGCGGCGAAGATGATGGGGAAGTGAGTCGTCCGATTGCGGAGTGCGGATTTCGGATTGTGGATTAAAAACCCGGCCAAATCCGGGCCTCTTTGCCCACCGGGAGAATGCGAGCCCGGCTGTTTTCATGCCGCAATCCGAAATCCGCAAGCCGAAATCAGAGGGCGGGTCATGCTGTTCGGCAGTACCCTGAACCGGACGATCTTCTCGGAGCTGGTGAAGGTCTTCCTGATGGCGCTCGGGGCCCTGACCGGGCTGTTCCTACTGGCCGGACTGATCCAGCAGGCGAGCCAGCTCGGCCTGTCCCCGATGCAGGTGCTGACGGTCATCCCGCTGTTCGTCCCGAGCACCCTCCCGTACACGATCCCGGCCACCACCCTGTTCGCGTCGTGCGTCGTATACGGCCGGCTGGCCCACGACAACGAGGTGGTCGCGGTCAAGGCCGCCGGGGTCCACCTGTTCACGATCCTGAAGCCGGCCCTGGCCCTGGGGGTCGCCACCACCGCGGTCACCGCCTGGCTGTACTACTCGGTCATCCCGGAGACCCAGCAGCAGTTCCAGCGCGAGATCCTGAAAGACCCGGAAGAGATGATGTACAACCAGCTCCGCCGGGAGCGGTGCTTCAAACCCACGAACTTCCCGTACGCCATCTACGTCCGGGACGTGCAGGGCCGGCGGCTCCTGGACATGGTGTTGAAGCAGCGGGCGAAGGCGCGGAACCCGCAGAGCGGGGCCGAGGTGATGACCGGGACCGGGTACGAGACCGTCCTCTGGACCCGGGAGGCCCGGCTCCGGATCGACGTCGCCGAGGGCAAACTGTACATCGACCCGGACCGGTTCGTGATCTACAACCACAACACCCACGGGGTCAGCCAGCGGACCGGCCCGCTCCAGCTCGACCTCCCCGACGCCCTGACCGCGGCCGAGGGGCGGAACCGGCCGATGTCCCTGCCCTGGGACGGCCTCGGCCCGCGGATCGTGGAGCTGGAACAGGACCGGGCGGACAAGGAGGCCAAGCGGGCGGACGCCTGGGAGAAGACGGCCCGGCTCCCGGAGAGCGACTTCAAGCGGACCGCCCAGGCGCAGCAGGACGGGCACTACAAGGCCCAGATCGAGAACGTGACCCGGATGATCCGGAACGTCGAGGCCGAGTACTACATGCGGCCGGCGCTGGCGGCCGGGTGCCTGGTGTTCGCGCTGATCGGGTGCCCGGTCGGGATCTGGGCGAACCGGGCCGACTACCTGAGCACGTTCGTGATCTGCTTCCTGCCGTCGATGTTCGTGTACTACCCGCTCCTGTTGGCCGGGTCGAACATGGGGAAGGACGGGAAGCTGCCGCTGGGGCTGGGGTGCTGGGCGGCGAACATCGTGGTCGGCGCCGCCGGCCTGGTCCTGACGTGGCGGCTGCTGCGGCGGTGACCGGATACCCCACTCGGGCAGCCCGACCGAACAGCCGTAGGGCCGGCTGTGCCGGCCTCTTCGGATCGACATCCCGGGGGCCGCGGCCGGCACAGCCGGCCCTACGAGATCGCTGACCGGCCTCTTTGCACCCGGAGCTGGTCGCTTCAGAATTGGTACCGACTGGTCCGGCTACTTCGGCCGCGGGCCGCGGCCGTACCGGCGGGACCGTTCCTCGTCCTCCCGCCGCAGGTCCCGACGGACCTTCAGCACGTACAGGCCGACCGCCAACCCGACGACGACGAAGAACCCGACAAAGCCCAGGGCGATCGGGTCCCCGTCCGCCAGCTGCTCGAGGAATCTGGAGATCGCCCGGCCCCGCATGACGTGCCCTCGTCGGGTTGGTGGCCGCACGACTCTACCGCCCCGCCGCGGCCCGCGTCAACCGGTCCCGGATCGCCGCCCAGGCGGGGGTGTCGGGGGGCAGTTCGACGACGATCCGGTCGTACCGCCCGTCGTCCAGGGCGTGTAACACCGCGTACAGGTCCGCGGCGTAGACCGCAGGGTCTTCGGCCATCGGTCGGTAGTCGAACCGAAGGTCGAACCCGACCGAGATCACGCGGAGGCCCGACCGCCTGAACTCGGCATGCACCCGGTCCGCGTCGGCCGCACCGGCCGCCAGGACTACCGGCGTTTGCGGGCAGTAGTGTTTCTCCATCCGGCCGGGGGACCGGGCCACCCCTTCTCCCGCCGCCCCGGCCTCCACGTGTCCGACGACCTCTTCGAGCATCGGCACCGTGATCGGCCCCGGCCGCAGGAGCCGGGCGCCGCCGCCGGTCACGTCGACGACCGTGGACTCGATCCCGCCCGGGCACGGCCCGCCGTCCAACACAAGTTCCACCCGGCCGTTCAATCCTTTGAGAACGTGTTCCGCCCGCGTCGGGGAGAGCTCCGTGCTCCGGTTCGCGCTCGGGGCCGCGACCGGTACGCCCGCCGCCCGGATGAGCGCCCGGGCGACCGGATGGGCCGGGCACCGGACCGCGACCGTCGGCCCACCCGCGGTCACCGCGGCGGGAACTTCCGGTCGTTTCGGCACGACTAACGTGAGCGGGCCGGGCCAGAACCGCTCGGCCAACTCGGCCGCTATCGCCGGCCAGGCCGCGGCAACGTTTAAAACTTGACCCGGGTCCGCGACGTGGACGATGACCGGGTTCGTCGCCGGGCGGCCTTTCGCCCCGAAGATGCGGCCGACCGCGGCCGGGTCGAGCGCGTTCGCCCCGAGCCCGTACACGGTTTCCGTCGGGAACGCGACCAACCCGCCGGCCCGGATCACGTCCCCCGCCCGGCCGATCGCCCCGGGGTCCGGGTGGGAGGGGTCGACCGATAGAACGAGGGTGTTCATCAGAAACCCTTCCCCCCGAGTTCTCCCGGGGGCGGGAATGCCTGCGGCCCGCGGCATCTCGCCGTTCGAGGTAAGGCAGGTGGCAGGAGAAAACCGACCCGGCCAGAGGCTGGGTGCCACGGGCGGCTTGTTGTCCGCCCGTGTGGTCTGCCCTCCCGAGCACACGGGCGGACAAGCCGCCCGTGGCACCCACAGACGGGTCATTCATTTCCTACCACGTGCCTAAGAAGACCCGGATGCGGAGGTTCACACCCCCCATTCGTTCCGCCGGTGAGTAGGATGTGATACAACCATATGGTACGTCGTCCGCACGCGCCGCGACTCCCCCGAGGAGACGGATCCGTCATGTCCGACCCGACCCCGACCCTTCCGACCCCGACGGCGGAGCAGAAGCGGATCGCCCTGGACAGCTTCAACCGGGCGAAGGAGGCGATCCCGTCCGGGAACCTGGACTACGCGATCGCCCTCCTGCTCACCTGCTGCCGGCTGGACCCGGCGAACTTCCACTACCGCCAGACCCTCCGCAAGACCCAGAAGGACAAGTACGGGAGCAACCTCCGGGGGAGCCGGTTCGCGTTCTTCTCGACCCCCCGGTGGAAGGCGAAGGTGAAGGCCGCGAAGCGGGGCCGGGACTACCTCCGGGTGCTCGAGACCGCCGAGCAGGTGCTCTACCGCAACCCGTGGGACCTGGGCACCCAGATGGACATGGCCGAGGCGTTCGACGCCCTCGGGCTCGGCGACCTCGCCGTCTTCTCCCTCGACCAGGCCCGGCAGAAGTACCCCAAGGACGCCACCCTCAACCGGGCCCTCGCCCGGCTGTTCGAGAAGCGGGGCGATTACCAGAAGGCGATCGTCCTCTGGCAGCTGGTGAAGGAGAAGAACCCGGCGGACGTGGAGGCCGCCCACAAGGCCAAGGACCTGGCGGCGAGCGAGACGATCCAGAAGGGGCAGTACGAGGAGGCCGCGTCCGGGACGAAGGAATCGCCTGTCCTCAGCCGGATCGAGTCCCGGGCGGTCGGGCAGCAGGACAAACTGGCCCGGGACGTCGACCCGGTCCGCAAGCGGATCGAGGCCGACCCCACCGAGCCGTCGCTCTACATCCAGCTGGCGAACGTGTACCGCAAGCACGGCCAGGACGACCGGGCCCGGGCCGCCCTCCAGCAGGGGCTGGGGCCGACCGGGAACGCCTTCCAGCTCCAGCTCGCCCTGATGGAACTCGACATCGTCCCGGTCCGCAAAAACCTCGACCTGACCGAGGGCAAGCTCCGCGCCCTGAAGGACAAAACTCGCAAGGCCGACGCCGACGGCGCCGACACCGACGAGGACGAGGAGCCGTTGTCGGAGGAGGAGCTGATCAAGTTCCGGTTGAAGCTGTTGAAGGAGATCAACAGCCGGGAGATCGACGTCTTCCGGGTCCGGGCGGATCGGTTCCCGAACGAGACCAGTCACCGGCTCGAACTCGGCGTGAGGCTGCTCAAGGCGGACCTGGCCGAGGAGGCGATTACCGAGCTGCAACAGGTCCGGCGGGACGAACGGTTAAAGTGGAAGGCCGGGTTGTACCTCGGGCTGTGTTTCCGGAAGCGGAACAACTGGCGGCTGGCCCAGCGGAACTTCGAGGAATCGCTCGCCGCGTTGCCGCCGGGCGAGGAGGGCGGGAAAAAGGAACTGCTGTACCAGCTCGCCACCGGCTCGGCCGACAACGGCGACCTCCCCCGGGCGATCGACCTCGGGCACGAACTCGCCAACATGGACTACACCTTCAAAGGCATCGGCAAGCTGCTCGAGGAGTGGAACGACCGGCTGCAAAATGCGTGACGGAGCTCTCGACAGGTCATCAGGATGACCGGGATTCGATCCTGATCACTGGAAGCCTGTCCTCCCGTCTTCCCTATTCTTTCTAATGGCCACGCACTCTATTCGACTCCGCGGGTCCTGGGAAGTCGCCTCCGCCGGCGGTCGAACCCGGTACGCCCGGAAGTTCGGCCGGCCGCGGACTCTCGACCCGAACGAGCGGGTGTGGCTGGTGTGCGACTCGGTCTTCGGCCCGGCGGGGGTGTTCGTCAATGGCGAACGGGTCGGGACAGTCGAGGAACCCGGTCGGCCGTTCGCCGCCGAGATTACTCAGCTCCTGAACCCGCGGAACGAAGTCGTTTTCGACACTACTTCGGCCGACCCGCTCGGGGAAGTCGCCCTGGAGATTCGCCAGTCACCGGGGCGTCCGGGGTAGGCTGCCCGTCCAGCTTCAAGCCGACCAGCAGTTCCGTGCTTTATTGAGGCCTCGTTCGCCAGTGGCCAGGGGTTTCAACCGCGAGCCTTCCGACGGAACGGCCATTCGACGGGCATCTCCTCCCTCGACGTCAACACTCTTTTTGGGCGTACCGGCCGGGCTCGGGCGGGTGGTGTTGCCGCCAAATCACCGGGCGACCGGCAAGAGCCCGGGCGCGAGTCTCTATCTGAACAAATGTATAGTTAATGAGTTAACGAGAGTTAACCACCTCCGGGTTGAGTCGTCCAAGGGATGCGCGCCGGTCGAAAAACCTGCAAATCTTAACCAATCTTAACCATTCGCCTTGATTATTTTGCCGGAAGACGTGTGTGGATCGGGGGTTCCGAAACCGTTTTCGGGGCGCGCGCAACACGTCTCGGGCGGGTGACTGTACGGCCCTGTTGGGACGGCACGACCGTCACCGACTTCTGGGTTAACGGGCCATCTGCTCGCGACCCCCGACCGGGCATGCCCAACTCTTGGCCCCCGGCCTCGATGTTTTCGCGATCAACCTCAAATTAAGGAGCTCATTCAGGTATGTTTTTCAGGTGTTGATCGAGATCCTGACCGAGGCTTGTCGCGGCGGCAAAACATAAGCTACACTTTGGTCTGCAGTCCCCATCTTTTCCCGACGGGTGACTGCGCATTTACCGATCGCCCGGACCGAGTAACATCCGCCCGGTCAAGGACTGCGTGCGATGGCCACGTGCCCGAAGTGCCAGCTCCCGAACCCGGATTCAGCCGATACGTGCAACTGGTGCGGTCAACACCGGTTCGAGCCGGACGCCGCTCAGGTATCCGGTGTGGCAGTGGTTGCGTCCGCGGCGGCCGGAGAGGAACAGTCTGGCACCCCGCCCTTGCCGGCTTCAGGGGGATCGGCCCTGGCGCCGCCCCAGTTCTCGTCGCCGCTCGTCGCCTCGTTCCTTACCCCGAACACCACGCCGCCGGAACACAAGCCACTCCCGTCGCATGTGGGGCTCCTGTTCGCGCGATCGGCCGGCGTGATGAGTACGGCCGCCCCCGCCCCCGCCGCCGAGAAGACGGCCGGAACGATCCCCGGCCGACCCCCCGCGACCCAGGCGGGCGTGATCGTCCTCCCGAACCCCGCGGCGTGGACGGTTCCCACGAGCACGCCCACCCCACCGCAGATCCAGCCGAAGCTCGTCGTCATCCGCGGCCAGAAGATCAACTGCGAATACCCGGTGTACGGGGGGCGGAACGTGATCGGCCGGTTCGCCGACAAGCCGGTCGACATCGATCTCTTCGCCCAGGAGGCGGAAGGGCAGATCTGGAGCTCCCGCTATCACGCCGCGATCACGTTCGACAGGAACCTGTTACTGATCGAAGACCTGAACAGCCTGAATGGGACCTGGGTGAACGGGGTTCGCCTCCACGCCGGTCAGCAGCGGCCGCTCAAGCCGAACGACGTGATCCAGATCGGCACCGTACAGTTGAAGGTCGTCGCCGGGTAGTCGGTGAGGTGAGGTAGTGGGGCGGTGAGGTGGTGAGGCGGTGAGGTGGTGAAACTGACGGGGCGCACCCTTTATCACCGCCTTGGTTTGTTAAACCCCTCACTTGGCAGGTGGGCCGCCCCTTTGTGGCGGCCCGGGCCGCGTAAGCCGTTCGACAAAACCAGCCCCGGTCTCAACCGCGAGCACCACCCCACCACCCCATGACACTTCACTTCCCCACCGCCCTCATCGCCAGCCACACCCCGACCACCCCGACGGCCACCGACCCGAGGGCATAGGCGAGCGCGGCCAATGGCTTCCCGTCGTGGAAGAGTTCGAAGGTTTCGAAGCTGAACGTCGAGAACGTGGTATACCCCCCGCAGAACCCGGTCCCGAGGAGCAGATACCAGCTCCGCCGGGCCGGGTCCGGATGGCCCAGGTAGGCCGCCGCGACCACGCCGAAGAGGACCGAGCCGGACACGTTGATCAGGAAGGTCCCCCACGGGAACTCGAGATCGGGGAGTCGTGCTTTCTGGACTTCGGCGACGAGCCGGCCGAACCAGTACCGGGCGTTGGTCCCGGCCCCGCCGCCCACGGTCAGGAGCGTGACCGGGTGGGTCAGGAATGATGTGAGCCAATCGGGCATGCGGTCAGAGTAGCGACCCGCCCGGGCGGCGGCCCCGAGCGGTGGTCACTTCTTCCCGCCGGCGAGGGGCACGTCCTTGAGCCCGAACGGTACCTCGACCGGCTTCCCGTAAGTGCCCCAGAACACCACCTGGGACGGGGGGCCCTGGGTTCCGGCCGCCGGGCGCAGCGCCAGGCGAAGCATCAGCACGATCCGCCGGCCGACCGGTTCGACCCGCTGCGAGCACATGACCAGTGTAGGAAGGAACGCACTTCCGGCGGCATCGGTAACCCGGACGCCGTGGAGCATCTCACCCTCCCTTCCGGCTTCACCCGCCCGGGACGACACCCCGGCCCCGCCGAGGTCGGCCGGGCTGGCCCCGCGGACGACGGTCTGGTCGTAAGAGAGCTCGACATCGACGGCGTCCTCTCCGCCGTCGCGCTTGATCGCCGTCGCCTTCATCTCCGTGCCGGTCGGGTGCGACCCCTCGGCCGGTAGCCCCGGCTTCAACCCGGTCAGGTTGACCAGCGGCTCGGCCCCCGACCGGACGGTCCCGAATACCACGCCGGTCAGTTCCGTCAGCCCCGGTGACGATTCCGGTCCGGGTTTCAGGTTAACCACGACCTGTCTCGCGTTCGGGGTGAACTCCGGTACCGTCTGTAGCGACACGGTCGCGTTCTGGTTCACCAGAACCACCCCTCCCTGGACGTTCTTGACGATCACGACCCCGTTTCCCGGCACGATTTGCGGGGGCTGGACAGGGGTGTCGGGGCGGGCGGACAGAATTTGGCCGGCGGTGTCCACGGCTCGCTTGACCCGGACGCCGTTCGTCGCCAGCCAGTTCGTGCTCGGCTCGACCCAGACCTGGAGCAATGCAGTCGCCGCATCGGGGACCGCCGCCGCGTCGGGGATGGGGAACGCTTCCACGCACACCGCCCCGTACACGGCCGCCGGCCGCCGCTTCTGCTTGCCGCGCGGTTCGAGGTAGACGGTGGTGGGGCTCTGGACGGGTGGGGCCACGGTCGTTCTCCCCCCCGGCAGCGCCGGCGGCTTCCGAAGGAATGGATTCGAGTTCTCGGGCGAGAACGCGGAGGCGGGGGCGACGAACCCGCCGACCACGGCGATCTGAAGGTTCGCCGTATCGCAGAGTTTCCGGACGGCCTCCCAGAACGGCACCTTCTCCGTCTTCAGTGTCACCCGGGTCCGGCCGTGCCGGTCCGCGTCCGGCCCCCAAAGGTGGACCGCGTACTTCGACTGCTTCGATAGGGTCGCGAGCACCGAGGAGAGTGGGGTGCTCTCCGCGTTTAACTCCACCATCGTCGGGACAAGGGCCTTCTCGTTTCCGACCCGCCGCTCGACCCGAACCACGACGTCTCGGGCGCGACGGGCGACCTCCGGATTCGATGACCGGCACGCCGCCCCCAGCTGGTCGAGGGCCGCCGCGCCGAGGGCTTCGAGTTCCTTTTCGGCCGCCTCCCGCCGTGCGAAATCGGCGTCCCCGAGCTGGGCGATGAACCGGGCGACCTTTGTGCTTTCGGCCGGCGGCGGGGCCGGGTCGGCGACGGCGAGAAGGGTACCGGCGAGGACCGCGACGGCCGCGACAGTTGGTAAGAGGCGGGTCATGAGCAGAACCCCCGGGGGCGGTCTGGACACCTGAACAATACCTCAACGGGAACGACCGGGGCAAGTGCCCAAAGGGGTTCGAAGCCCGGCCGGGAGTGTGGTCCGCTTCTCTGTCGAGATCCTCGGTGGATATCGTTTTCACCCCAACGGGGTGGGAGCGCATCGCCCCGGGCACCGCCCTGGGCGGGGGAACGCCACGCGAGAGGGTCGGACGTCGGTCCCAGCCGCGTTCCCCGCCCAGGGCGGTGCCCGGGGCGATGCGCTCCCAGCCTTTCAGGCTGAAATCCTCGAGACGCCAGATCCTCGTGGATGTCGACCAAGCAAGCGGACCACACTCTCCGCTCGTTCCGGTTTGACCAGGGCGTGGGGGCTGACGACAATACGCCCTGGTCGGGAGCTGGATCTGCCAACGGGATTGGCGTCCGGACACCCGTACCCGGCCCGTGGCCGTTCGTTTCGGGGTTGCTGCCATGATCCGCCTCTCGCGCTTCGGCCCGCATGGTAGCGGGTATTGCCCGGCCCGCTTGCCCCAACGGTTAGCGCCACGGGCCCGCTGGGTACTCGGGCTGCTCCTCGCACTCGTGCTGCAATCCGCCGGGCAGACAGCCGAACCCGCAAGACGGCCGAACGTTGTGCTGATCGTCGCCGACGACCTCGGCCAGCGCGACCTCGGGTGTTACGGCAGCACCTACCACAAGACCCCGCATCTCGACCGGCTGGCAAAAGACGGCGCGCGGTTTACCGACTTCTACGCCGCCTGCCCGGTCTGCTCCCCGACCCGGGCGAGCATCATGACCGGGAAATACCCCGCCCGGCTGAACCTTACCGACTGGCTGCCCGGTCGCCCTGATCGGCCCGACCAGAAGCTCAACCGGCCGGTCTTCAACCAGCACCTCCCGCTCGAAGAGGTGACGATCGCCGAGGTGCTCAAGGCCGCGGGGTATACGACCGGCCTCATCGGTAAGTGGCACCTTGGCGGCGACGGGTTCGACCCGACCCGGCAGGGCTTCGGGCTGAACATCGCCGGGGACCACACCGGCACCGCGCGGAGCTACTTCGCGCCGTTCCGGAACAAACAGGGCGTTATGCCCGGCCTGGAGACCGCCCCGGACGGCGAGTACCTGACCGACCGGCTCGCCGCGGAGGCGGAGACGTTCATCGAGACGAACAAGGGGAAGCCGTTCTTCCTCTACCTGCCGCACTACGCCCCACACATCCCGCTCCGGGCGAAGGAAGACGTCGTCTCGAAGTACAAGGGGCCGCCGGTCCACGGCCGGCAGAATCACCCGGTGTATGCGGCGATGCTGGAGAGTCTGGACGAGGCAGTCGGCCGGGTGGTGAAGAAGCTCGATGACCTGAAGCTGTCCGACGACACACTGGTACTGTTCACCTCCGACAACGGCGGGCTGGCGACCCTGGAAGGCATGCCGTTCGCCCCGACGTTCAACGGCCCCCTCCGTGAAGGGAAAGGCTACCTCTACGAGGGCGGCATCCGCGTGCCGATGATCGCGAAGTGGCCGGCGGGCGTGAAACCGGGTACGGTCGTGGACACCCCGGCGTGCAGCATCGACTTCTTCCCGACTCTGGCCGAGGCGGGTGGGGCGCGTCCGGCCGAGGCCCGGCCGGACGGGGTGAGCCTGCTCCCGCTCTTCAAGGGCGGCAAACTCACGGACCGTCCGTTGTTCTGGCACTACCCCCACTACGCGAACCAGGGATCGAAGCCGGGCGGCGCGGTCCGGGCCGGGGACTACAAACTGATCGAGTTCTACGAGGACGGGCGGCGGGAGCTGTTCGACGTGCGGAAAGACCTGGGCGAGAGTCGGAATCTGATCGACGAGAAGCGGGCGATCGCCGACGAGCTCGCGGCGAAGCTCGCGGCGTGGCGGACGGAGGTCGGGGCGAAGATGCCGAGCCCGAACCCGGCTTTCGTCCCGAACCCACCCGCCAAGGACGGCACGATCACCCTCCCGGCTCGCACCGCGGCCGTCCACGGCGTCCAGCTCCGGTTCGAGCCGCTCCCGCACAAGAATACGCTCGGATTCTGGGTGAAGCAGGACGACTGGGCCGAGTTCGAGTTCACGGCCGAGAAAGGGGGGGCGTTCTCCGTCGAGGTGCTTCAGGGGTGTGGCAAGGGAAGCGGCGGGGCGGAGGTGGAACTCGCCGCCGGCGACCAGAAGCTGACCTTCACCGTGAAGGACACCGGCGGGTTCCAGAACTTCGAGGCCCGCAACGTGGGCACGCTTATGATCGAGAAACCGGGGCGGTACACGCTGACGGTGAAGGCGAAGACCAAGCCCGGCGTCGCCGTGATGGATTTGCGGCAGATCGTGCTGAAGCCGAAGCCGTAGACCGGGCTCGGCCGAACACCGGCCGGGGCCTGGTTGCCGCCCCGCGGTTACTCCACCACGGCGGGCAGGGCGACGACGTCCTTCGACTTGGGAATGAAGTACGGCATGTCCATCCCGCTCAGCTGCCGGCCCAGGTGTTCCAGCATACTCTTCCGGACGGCCAAGTCCGTGATCTCTTCCTTGAAGCTACGGGCCGAGAACGCGGTCAGCTGCCCCCGCCAGAGCGGCTGGTCTTCCCCCTTCGCCACCAGCTCCAGCACCGCCGCCCCCTTCACCTCCGTCGCCTTCCGGCCGGTGTCCTTCCCCCGGAAGTCGAACGGGGACTGCCGCTCGTAGATCGGCAGCGACTCCCCGGCTTCTTCCGCCAGTTTCAGGCGTAACACCGTCGATTTCCCTTCCCCCACCGGGATCCCGTCCCGGGCCAGCCGCCGGGTGAGGGCGTCGGTCAAGATTTTCCGGGTATCGGCCTCGTCCCCGCGCAGCCCGGCCAGTTCCAGTGCCACGCTTACCGGCTCGCCCGGGGCGAGGTAGCTCGGCGCCTTCGCCGTCATCTGTTTGAGGGAGACGTTCAGCTTCTCCCACGGGATCGTGACCGTCTGGAGTCGGCCGCGGTCCTCCCCGAACACCCCGATCACCCGGTCCTTGTCCAGCAGGTGCGGTAACACGTCGCTGGCGAACGGCACCCGGATGCTCACCACCACCCGCTTCGACGCGCGGTCGAACAGGTACCCGTTCACGAGCCAACCGCTCCCGTCCGGCAGCCACTCCAGGGTGTTCCGGTGGCTGATCGTCCGGGGCATCGGGACCGGCTCGTCCGTCACCAGTTCGCCCTTGGTGTTCCAGACCAGGAGCCGGGGGCTGGGGTGGGTCGAGAACGCCGCCAGTTCGGTCCCGTCCGGCGAGAACGCGAGCCCGCGCGTCCAGGCGAACACGAAGATCGCGTCGAACCTGGCGGACCGCTTCGGCACGACCCCTTTCGGCCCGGCCGGCGGGTCGGCGGGGACCCCCGGGCCGGGCGGCTCGGTCACCGCCACCTCCTTGTTCGTGGCCGTCTCGGTCACCACGATCTTGTCGTGGGCGATGCACGCGAAGTATTTCCCGTCCGGGGTGAACGCGAGCTTGTCGGACTCGACCCGCCGGTCGGGGACGGTCAGCTGTTTGACCACCTTCCCGGTCTCGACGTCCCAGACGTCGATCTGGGTGTTGTGCCGCCCGCCGAGCAAGAGGTATTTGTTCCGGGAGATCGCGAGCAGGTCGACGAGCGCCTTCTTATCCCCGGGTACGTCGAGCACCCGCTGCCCGGTCTCCGTCGACCAGACGGCCACGGCCGTGTCCTGTTGGTTCGGCGATTTGGACCCGGCGGCGAAGTACTTCCCGTCGGCGGAGAGGGCACGAAGGCCGCGGGCCTCGTAGGGCCCGGCCAGCTTGCGGACGGCCTTGTTCGCCTTCAGGTCCCAGACGGTCAGCCCGACGACCGCGACGGGGCACCCGACCGGTCCGAAGGTGACGGCCGCCCCGGGCTCGAACGGGACGGCCACGCTCCCCTCGCCCCACCCGGCCTTGCCCGGGGCAGCTTTCAGGTTCGCGCCTGGAGCGAACGGGTCGTCCGGGTCGGCGGGCTTTCCGGCCGGCGGGGTGGCGATCCTGGCCGGCTTCACGTCCTTCTTCTCGACCGGCTTGAACGGGTCGTCGGGCGGGGCGGAGACCGCCGCCGGCCCGAGTACCACGGCCGCGAGGAATACCGCACTGAACCGTCGTGTCCGCATGGGGGAAATCATTGACACACTCCGGGGAGGGAGAAGTGCGTTCCGTGAACACCCTTCCGGGGTCGCGAGCGCGATCGTGAGTCCGTGTGTGGGATTTAACCACGAGGTGACGGCATACTCAAGCCGGTACTGCCGGCCGGGTCAGGCGGCCGCGGGCGACGACCGCCGCAACAACTCGATCTCGGTCCGCACGAGGTCCCGGACCACCGTCGCGGCGACCGGGCGGTCTCGCGGGTCGCGGCGGAGCATCGCCCGCACCCCCTCCACCACCCGCGCCGGCCACTTTCCGGGTACGTCGGTGAGGTCCGTCGGCTCGGCCTTCTGCCGCAACTGGATGGCCTCTGCGGCCGTCTGGGCGGGATAGGGAACGGTCCCGGTCAGGCACTCGAAGAACATCACCCCGAGGGCGAACACGTCCGCGGCCGGGCCTTCCCGGACGGGCTTCAGGCAGAGCTCCGGGGCGAGGTAGTTCGCCGTGCCGATCACGATCCCCGATTCCGTCAGTTTCCGGTTCTCGCCGCGCTTGTGGGTGAACCCGAAGTCGATCAGCTTTGTCGCACCGGTCGGGGTGACGAGGACGTTGCCCGGCTTGACGTCGGCGTGAACGAACCCGGCCCGGTGGAGAGCCGCCAACCCTTCCGCGACCTGTCGGGCGACCCAGACGGCCGACCGGATGCTCAGCCGGCCGACCCGCCTGAGCTGATCCTTGAGCGATTCCCCGAGGACGAGTTCGAAGACGACCGCGTGCGGGGGTTCGGCGAGATGCGCTCTCAACACCCGGCCGAGCCGGGGGTGGCGGACCCGGAGCCCAGCGCGGGCCTCGCGCCGGAGCAGCGTGAGAACGGTCTTCCGGGCGGCGGCTTCCGGCCGGGGCGTTTTGAGCACGACGGGCACCACGTCGTCATCCGGACGCGCTTCCCAGACCTGGAAGAGCTTCCCGCCGCCGAGGTAGCGGAGCGGCCGGTAGCCCGGAATGCTCGGGGGGTGCATGGCGATGCTCGGAACGGGGCGGCATTTCTGCCGGTGGGCGGGTGAAAAAGGAACACGGGCGGATAATGCCGCCCGTGCCACACGGAATCCCACTCGGCTCATCTCCCGGGTCGGGATGAGACAATCCGCCGGCCCGCCGACCCGGTTCCGCCCGGGTTGCCAGCACGGCCGCCACGACCGGTCAGGCGACCGGTGGGGCGTCCTCCTCGGCCTGGGAGAAGCTCGGTTCGGCGGTCTTTTCGCTGGGCGGGCGGAACAGAAGAAACAGGATGAGCGCCCCGACCGTGGCAGCCACCATCGAGTACTGGAAGACGGACGTGTAGTCGAGCCGGTCCCCGACCGTGTACTGCGACTTCAGCCGGCCGCAGAAGAAGTTCGCCGCGAACGGCCCGATCCCGAGGATGAGCACGTTGAACAGCCCCTGGGCGCTCGACCGCACGTCCTTCGGGAAGAACTCGTCCACGAAGATGTACACGGTGGCGAAGAAGAACGCGTAGCAGATCCCGTGGACGACGTTGATCAAGATCGCCGGGACCTGTTCGGGGAGGAACGCGAACACGGCGAACCGGGCGGCGTGCCCGAGGACCCCGATCGACATCGTCAGTCGCCACCCGAGCCGCTTCAGCACGTACCCGAGGAACAGCATTGTCACGATCTCGGCGATCTGCCCGATCTTCATCACCGGCCCGACCCAGTTCGTCGGGATGTCGACCACCCCCCCGTCGCCCACCGGGCCGAGGAACGTGAACGTCCAGAAGAAGAAGCTCTGGTGGACGGCCGCGTCGATAAACGTGACCAGGAACAGGACCGCGACGAACGGGTGCTTGAGCAGCTTCATGGCCTTCAGCCAGGCGAGCGCGTCCGCCCCGGACGCGGCGGGCTTCGGCGGGGTGTGCGGCAGCGCGAGGCTGAACACCGCGAGCACGAGCGACGCCACCCCGGCGACCAGGAAGATGTACCGCTTTAGCTCCATCGCAGCTTCGCCCTGGACCGAAGTCTTCAGCGCCGTCCCGAGCCACTCGTCGAACCCGACCGACCCGAACGTCGGCACCTTCGCCCAGTTGACCAGGATGAAAATGAACGGCCACGACGCGGCGATCCAGCCGATGGTGCCCCACACCCGCACCGGGCCGAACTCCCGGGCCGGGTCGCGGAGGTTGGCGAACGCGATCGAGTTGGTGATCGAGATGGTCGGGACGTAGAAGACCGAGTGCACGAGCATCAGCAGGAAGAACGGCCAGAACGGGGCGCTTTCCGCCCCCGGCTCCTTCCGGATGAAGAACAGCCCGAGGATCGCGAGTCCGCCGACCAGATGGCTGAACGACAGGAACTTCTCGGCCGCGAACTTCCGGTCGGCGAACTGGGTGCTGAAGAACAGCGCGACCAGGGCGCCGATGTTGAACGCCCCGAAGACCAGCGGCAGCTGCCAGTCGTTGTTGAATCCGAGTTTCGGGATGTAGTCGAACCCGAGTTCGTACCACGCCCCCCAGATGAAGAACTGGAGGAACATCATCAGGGCGAGTTTGAACTTCAGCCCGCCGACGCTCGGCGGGACGGGCGGGTACGGGTCAGCTGCCATCGTGCTAGTCCTGCGGGGGCGGGTGTCGGGATGCTCTCGAATGTAAAACCGCCTCCCCGAACCGGCAATGATAAAAGGCGAGCGGGGGGCGCAAGCCCCCCAGGTGTACCCGTAACAATCCGCGTGTCACGAGACCCCAGGGGCTCATGCCCCCCGCTCGCCTGGGGACGGCCTCACTGCGTCTTTTCCTTCCCGGCCAGCTCGATCGTCTTGCGGAGCAGCCCGAGGAACGCGGCCCGGTGCCCGTTCGGGTCGTAGGCCGCGCTCGCCTCCGCCCGCTTCAGCGCGGCCGGGTAGCTCGCCGACCCCTTGTACGGCGACTCCCGCAGCAGAAGCCCCCACTCGGCCACGGCCGACGCGAACGCGAAGTCCTCGGCCGCCGGCTTGTCCGCCGCTCCCGCGGGCAGGACCGCCGCCACCTCCTTGCTCGCCTCCCCGGTCGGGGCCTTGTACCGCATCTTCACCGTCAGCCACTCGTCCGCCGGCCCGGCCGGTTGGCCCGGGGCCTGGTACTTGAGCGGGTCCACTCCCGGCAACTCGATCTTCACCCCGACCGGAACGAGCTCGTAGAGGGCCGTCACGGTGTGCCCGCTCCCCATGTCCCCGGCGTCCACCTTGTCGTTCTTGAAGTCCTCGTCCTTGAGCAGCCGGTTCTCGTACCCGAGCAGCCGGTACGCGACCACCCGCTTCGGGTTGAATTCGACCTGGAACTTCACGTCCTTGGCCACCACCGCCAGGGCCGCGCCCTGCTCGACAAACACCTTCCGGGCCTCGTCCAGCGAGTCGATATATGCGTAGTGCCCGTTCCCCTTATTCGCGAGCTGTTCCATCGTCTGGTTCTTCAGGTTCCCCATCCCGTACCCGAGGACGGTCAGGAACACCTGGGAGTTCCGCTCCCGCTCGATCAGCTGGGCCAGCTCGCTCTCGCTCGTCTGGCCGACGTTGAAGTCCCCGTCGGTGCACAGGATCACCCGGTTGATCCCGTTCCCGATGAAGCTCGCCCGGGCGACCTCGTAGGCCTTCTTGATCCCGCCCTCGCCGTTCGTGCCCCCGCCCGCCGTCAGCGAGTTGATCACCCCGAGGATCGTTTCCTTCTGCTGGCCCGGGGTCGGGTGCAGCCGGACCCGGGAGTCCCCGGCGTAGGTGACGATCGACACCTGGTCGTCGGCCCGCAGCTGGTGGACGAGCAGTTCGAAGGATTTCTTGACCAGCGGAAGCCGCTCCTCGCTCGCCATCGACCCGGACGTGTCGATCAGGAACACGAGGTTCCGGCGGGGCGATTCGCCGGGTTCGAAGCTCTTGGCCCGCACCCCGATCCGGGCGAGCTGATGGTCGGCCTTCCACGGGCACGGGGCGAGGTCGAGGGTCATCGAGACGGGCGCGTCGCCGGTCGGGTTCGGGTACCGGTACGGGAAGTAGTTGACGAGTTCGGCGAGGAAGACCGCGTCCCGCGGCGGCAGGTGGCCGTTGTTCAGGAACCGGCGGACGTTGCTGTACGAGGCGGTGTTGACGTCGGCCGAGAATGTCGAGAGCGGGGCTATTTGGGCTGCCCGGAAGTCGTTCTCGACAATCGGGGCGTAGGCTTCCTGATTGGACTTGGCGGGCGAGTCGGCGGGTTTAGACTCCGGGACCGGTGTCTGCGGCGTCGGAAGGGGTTTGGCCTGGGGTGTACCGGGCTCGGCCCGGCCGCCACCCGGCGGTTTGACGGACGAGCCGACGAAATCAGGCCCGGAGGCCTTCGGCTTCTCGTCGCAGGCAGTCAGTACCAGGCAAAGCCAGCCGATGAGGAATACCGGAACAAGATGGATACATCGCTTCCTCAGCCCGACCGGTCGAGTCCAGAACATGGAAACCTCCGACACGGGGTCATTGAGTGACGTGAATTGGAAACGACTTGGCTTAGAGATGATCCCGCGCCGGGAGTATTATTCCGTGAGAATCCTGGGAGCTCGGGCGTCCCGCGCCGCTTCCCCATGCAGCAAGGATGCGGCCGAGACGGCCGCGCTCCCAGGACGAGGCTCCTCAATTCCCGTCCTGGGCAGGACCTGCGATTTTCGGCTTGAGAGTCAGATCGTTCGCCCGCTTCACCAACGCCAGGAACTCCTTGCGATGCCCGTTCGGGTCGGGCCGGAGACACTTGCCCGCCTCTTCCAACACGCCGGCATGCGTCATCGCCCCCTTGTACTGCGAATCCCGCAGGAGCATCGCGAGCGACGCGGCGGCGGCCGCGAACCGGAAATCGGCCGACAGGTCCTTGCCCAGCGCCGCCGTCGGGAGCGCCTGACTTAGCTCCTTGCTCGTTTCCTCCTCCGGGTGCTTGTACCGCATCTTGACCGTCAGCCATTCGTCGGCCGCGGCCGCGGTGGTCGCTTTCGGGGCCTGGTACTTGAGCGGGTCCACGGGCAACGGGTTGACCGGCACCCCGACCGGTACCAACTCGTACAGGACGGTGACCTGGTGTCCGCTGCCCAGGTCCCCGGCGTCCTTCGCGTCGTTCTTGAAGTCCTCGTCCTTGAGCAACCGGTTCTCGTACCCGAGCAACCGGTATGTGGCAACCTTCGCCGGATTGAACTCGACCTGGAATTTCACGTCCTTGGCCACGCACGCGAGCGCCCCGCCTTGCTCGACGAACACCTTCCGGGCCTCGTCCAATGAGTCGATGTACGCGTGGTGCCCGTTCCCGTGATTCGCCAATTCCTTGAGCATGTCGTCCTTGTAGTCCCCCATCTCGTACCCGAGGATCGTCAGGAAGACGCGAGACCGTCTCTTCTCCTCGATCATCCGGACCAGCTCCCCCTGGCTCGTCTGGCCGACGTTGAAGTCCCCGTCGGTACACAGGATGACTCGGTTGACCCCGCCCTCGATGAACGTCCGGGTGGCCATGTCGTAGGCCGCCTTGAGCCCGCCCTCGCCGTTCGTACTACCGTTCGCCCCCAGCCGATTGACCACCCCCCGGATCTTCTCCCGCTCGGCCCCGTTGGTCGGCCCGAGCGCCACCCCGGCGACCCCGGCGTAGGTAACGATGCTGACCGTGTCCTTGGCGGTGAGCCGGTCGATGAGCAGCCCGAGCGATTGCTTCACGAGCGGGAGCCGGTTCGGTTGGTCCATTGAGCCGGAGGTGTCGATCAGGAACACGAGGTTCCGCGGGGGCATCTGGGCCGGGTCGAGCTGGCGGGCCTGGACCCCGACCCGTACCAGGTGGTGCTGGCGGTTCCACGGGCACGGCCCCATCTCCAGGGCGAACGCGACCGGGTCGTCGCCCTTTGGCTTCGTGTAGGCGTAGGGAAAGTAGTTGACGAACTCGGCGAGGAACACGGCGTCTTTCGGCGGGAGCTGGTTCGATCCCAGGAGGAACCGGCGGACGTTGCTGTACGAGGCGGTGTTCACGTCGGCCGAGAAGGTCGAGAGAGGAGCTGCGTGCGGGGACCGGAACTCGTTCTCCTGGTATACCCCGTACCGCTCGGCGTCCTGCCGGTTGACCTCCCCGCCGCCCGGAGGTTGTCCTGCCGCCCCGCCAGCTGGTCTGCCCCCGGGTTGCGGCTTCGGCGCACTCGCCATGCCGGGCTTCCCGCGGCCACCGGGGGGAACTCGTATGCCTATTCCCCCACCCCCGCCACCTCCCCCGCCGAACCCTCCGCCGCCGAACCCACCCACAATTCCGCCTCCGAACCCACCGATGCCGCCCATTCCGCCCATCCCGCCCATCCCGGCGAACCCGCCTGTTCTCGGCTGAGACTGCCCGGGCTGGCCCGTCGGCGGATAAGTCGGGAGTGGTGGGGGC
This sequence comes from Gemmataceae bacterium, assembly GCA_028288765.1. Taxonomy (GTDB): domain Bacteria; phylum Planctomycetota; class Planctomycetia; order Gemmatales; family Gemmataceae; genus Urbifossiella. The sequence continues at coordinate 72,643 of JAQGHQ010000272.1, forward strand.
ATCATCACCGGCGGGGAGGTGATTCCGGGTTGGCCCGGTGGTGGATAAGTCGGTGGCGGAGGGGGCATCATCGCAGGAGGAGGGACGAGAAGTGGGGGCGCGTTCGGTGTGGCCAAGGGGGGGGCGAAGGACGGAACAGCCGGATCAGCGTTCATGCCTCCGGCCGGCGGGACCGGCATGGGCTGACCTGCAGTCCCTGTCGGGGCGCCTGAGACCGGAGGCGTCTGAGCATCCGCCTGTGCGACCAGCGGTGGGTCGACCGCGTCGGCTTTCGCCACGGGCCGCTTTCCCTTCCCGCACCCTGCCGCTGTAACCCCGATCAGGGAGACGAACGCCGCCGCGATCAGGACGCGGTTGACGAACCTCTCCACCCAGCCCGTTCGTTCGAGTCGACGACGCGGCATAACCCCTCCGAGGCTGAACGCCCGGTCGGTGTGACCGTGGGTGTGGGAACCGAGACAGGTTGAATGTGAAGAACACGGCACCACGCCCGATGTCGGTGCGATGGCGCCCGCGAGAAGCGCAGGTTTGCGGCCGATTCGTGAACGAGGAAACCGGGGGAACTTGCGCAGTTATTTCGACGGAGACGGGAGACGTGCGTTTGCGATCGGTAAAAAAAGATCGGGCCGTAGCGTTTTGCTACGGCCCGCGTCAGCCCGCGTCAGCCCGACCACTTTTTACCGCTTACCGCCAGCGGACTGCAAAGCAGCTGTTCCCCAGGACGACCAACTCCCGATCGGCGAACCCCTGAGCTTCGAGGCAGTCGAGGAGGTCTTCGGCGGCGGTCAGGTCGCTCACCGTGGTCAGCTGCCAGTCCGTCCGGCTTGATACCCCCACGCCACTACCACCGACGAGCGTCTCGGCGGCGGCGTCTTGCAGCCCGACGACGGTGTTCTGACCGGCGAGGGCGGCGTGGGCGGCGGACCGGCTGGTCAACACGTAGGCGGCGGTCAGGACAATCGCGGCACCAGCGACAGTGAACAACGTGATGCCCATTGTGGGATCCTTGCGGGTGCAGCCTGACGGCCTCTTTGGTGTACCAGAACCGTAGAACACAGATTTCCACCGACTGGGCAGAAATAACCGAAAAAACCGGAAACTCCACAGGACGAACCGGGAGGATACCGGGGTGATTTCAGGGGCGAAAGGAATTGTCAGCCAGGACGAGAGAATCCTTCGACTTGGGCGTGAGCGAGGCTTCCATACCGGGGCTGACATCGGCCGGGCGGCGGGCTTCGGTCCACGGCCGAAGGCGGATTCGCAGCCCGCGGCCGGTCCAGATACCGGACCACGGGATTGTGCGAATCAGAGCGAACTGGACGACGAGGCGAACAAGGGCGACGGGCCGATCACTCTCCCACCCGGCGAGGTAGGAATGGAGGAAAAACCGCCGGGTGAGATGTCACAATCTGTCGTACCCGCAGACAGCCGGCGACTGACCCGGGTCGGGCCGTCTGCCTTGTCTGAAGGGTTAACCCTTCGCATCCCGGGTGATCAGATCGTTGACCAGCCGGGCAAAGGCGGCCGGGTCGGCCACCTTGGACCCCTCGGCGATCACCGCCTGCTCGAACAATAGTCGCGCATAGGCGCCGACCCTGGGGTCTTTCGAGTCCTTACTATGCAACTCGCGCGCCGCTTCCACGGCCGGATTGTTCGGATTCAGTTCCATCACCCGCTTCGATCGACCCTCACCCCGCCCGAACCGCTCCATTAGACGTTCCATGTGAGCAGTCATCGCCGCCCCGTCTGCGACGAGACAGGCCGCACTCTCGGTCAGCCGTTTGGAAAGCCTCACGTCGGCCACCTCCGGCAATTTCTCCTTGAATACAGATACCAACCCGGCAAATCGCTCTTTCACCTCGGCCGGGATGTCGCCGTCCCCGGCCGAGGGCTCACCCCGGTCGGCCGCCTGGAGCCGCTTCCCCTTGTACTCGCCGAGACCGGGAAGGGCAAACTCGTCGATCGGGTCCGCGAGTAGGAGCACGTCCTGCCCGCGGGCCTTGAACGCCTCCAGGTATGGCGACCGCCGCATCTGCTCGGCCGAATCCCCGATCAGATAGTGGATCTCCTTCTGGTCCTCCGGCATCTTCTCCACGTACTCGGCGAATGTTGTGTACTTCCCGGGCTCGGTGTTCGCCGACTCGAACAGGAGCAGGTCGGCGATCTTCTCGCGGTTCGCCCAGTCGCGGGTGAGCCCCTCCTTCAGCACCGGGCCGAGCCCCTTGTAGAAGGTCAGGTACTTCTCGGGCTCGACGTTCTTCATCCCGGCGAGGGTGTCGAGGACGTTCTTCACCACGCTCTTCGCGATCACGTCGAGCAGCGGGTTCTGCTGGAGGATCTCGCGGGAGACGTTCAGCGGCAGGTCGGCCGAGTCGACTACCCCCTTCACGAACCGGAGGTAGAACGGCAACAGCTGTTCGCACCGGTCCATGATCAGGACGCGCTGCACATACAGCTTGAGCCCGGTGGATTGTTCCTCCCAGTCGAAGCTCAACGGCTTGTGGGCGGGGACGAACGCGAGCACCTTGAACTGGGTCCGGCCTTCCGCGGCGTAATGAATGGTCGCGGCCGGGGGCTGGGCGTCGTGCGAGATTTGCTTGTAGAACTCCTCGTACTCCTCCGGCTTTACCTCGCTCTTGTTCCGCAGCCAGATGGCCTTACGGCTGTTCAACGTCTCCTCGGTCGTTTCCTTCTTCCCGTCCGTCTCCGCCTCCACGTCCATGACGACCGGGTGCTCGATGAAGTCGGAGAACTTCTTGACCAGCGACCGGAGCCGCCAGGGGTCGAGGAACTCGGTCGCGTCCTCCTTCAGGTGCAGGATCACGTCCGTCCCGCGGGCCGGCTTCTCGCACGGCTCGACGCTGAACTGCCCCTGGCCGTCGGACTCCCAGCGGGTGCCGTCGGCCGGGCTCCCCGGGGGCCGGGTGACCACCGTCACCTTGTCCGCGACCATGAACGCGGAGTAGAACCCGACCCCGAACTGGCCGATCAGCCCCGGGGCCTCCCCCACCTTGCCGGCCTGCCGGGCGGCCTCGAGGAACGCCTTCGTCCCGGACTGGGCGACCGTCCCGAGGTTATCGATCACCTCCTGCCGGGTCATCCCGATCCCGTTGTCGGACACGGTCAGGGTCTTCGCGGCCTTGTCGGGGGTGATACGGATCTTCCAGTCGGTATTTCCTTCGAGTCGGTCGGCGTGGGCGAGGGAGTCGAACCGGACCTTGTTGACGGCGTCGGAGGCGTTGGAGATCAGCTCGCGGAGGAAGATCTCCCGGTCGGAGTACAGGGAGTGGGTGATCAGGTGCAGTAGCTGCTTCAGCTCGGCCTTGAACTCGAGTGTGTCGGCGGGCATGAGAGGGCTCCATCGGGAAAAACGAGGATGGCCACGAAGGGGCACGAAAAGCCACAAAAAGGTCCGGCCGGGGGCCGAAATCTTCGTGCCTCTTTCGCGCCGGTTTGTGGCCATCTCCTGGGTCGGGCCTGCCGGGTCGGCCGGCGGGAAGGCTATTCTAGCGCGTCGCCAACGGCGTCCAGGAGCAACTGGATCGCCTTCCGGCTCGCCGCGGCGTTCTCGGCAAAGTACGTCACCCGCATCTTGACGAAGTGGTCCTTGTACCCGGTCAGGTAGAGTTCGGTGAAGGCCCGGTCGTCCTTGAGTGCCACCTCGTACTGCTTCCACCGAAACTGCGGCGGCTTCTCCCCGGTCCCGAGCGAAACGACCTTTTCGGCAGTCGGGGAGATCGTTTTATAGGTGCCGGTCGTCTTGTTCCCCTCCACGCCGGAAATCGAGTCGAGCATCTCGGCCTTGACCGCGTCGGACTCGGGGCCGGCCGCGATCCGGGGGCGGTTCTGGTTGTATACGTACACCGTGACAGTCATTCCCTCTCGCTTGTAACCGACCGAGTACCCCAGCCCCTTCTCCTTGTACACGAGCGGCTGGTCCCGGGTGAACCCTTCCACATCGGGCAAGGTGATGGCCGGACCAGGCATGGGGTCCGCGGAGTGGGCCGCTGCCGGGAGTAGGAGGACGACCACGAGGGTGAGCAGCGGGCGAGACATCGACACCTCCAGATCGGGGAACGGACAAATAGTCCGGTCTACTCAGGAGGATAATGCACGGCCAGGAGCGTGTCACGCGCCCGGCTCGATCACCGCGAGCGGGAACTGGCGCACCCGCAATTCCTCCGGCAGCTCGGCGGCGTCTCCGCCCTTCTTGCTTTTGAGCTTGAGCCGGCGGGCGAGCTTCTCCCCCGTCTGTTTGAAGAACATCGGTACGCCCTGCCGCTCGCAGGACGCGCGGATTTGCGCGACCCAGTCGGTTTCCATCGGCCGGCACCCGGGGCCGCTCTCGCCCCCGACGATCACCCAGTGAATGCCGTCGAGGTCCAGGTCCGGGATCGGACCGAGGAGCGGCTCGACGGATAGAAACTTGACGTGAGCCGCGGTCCGGCGGAGGTGGTCGATCCGGAACGTGTAGTCCGCGGTCTCGACGCTTACCCCCTGCCAGATGTGTGGGGCCCACGGCAGCCGGGGGGACAGTTCTTCGAGCCGGTCGGCCCGCTTGGTGAGGATCTGGTACTGGTGCCAGTCGGCCTTCACCATCGTCCCGAACACCCGACGGATGAACTCCTCGGGCACGTCCTTGTGGTACAGGTCCGACATCGAGTTCACGAAGATCTTCTTCGGCGTCTTCCACTTCAGCGGCAGGTCGAGCATGTGTGGGTGGAGGGACAGTTTGAACTCGTTGCGGTAGTTCAGCTGGCCCATCAACTTGAGCCGCTTGCTCATCCGCTCCGCGTAGCAGTTCGCACAGCCCGGGGAGATCTTGGTGCAGCCCGTGAGGGCGTTCCAGGTACAGTCGGTCCACTCGATCGAGGTGGTGGCCATTCGTCGTTTCCTTCGGCCGGGTCGCCCGTCCCGCTTATTATGATACGCCCCCGGTAGGGACTCGCGCCCGTCGTTCACACGTCCGGTTTGTCGCTTCGGCATGCGAGATGCACCCCGACCCACGCGGCGCTCCGCCGGGGGCAGCCGCTCTCCCCATTGACCTTCGGAGTGCATGACATGAAGCGATTCCTGACGGCGGTGGCGCTCGCGTTCGCGATGACCCTACTCGCGGGCCAGGCCCAGGCGGACAAGAAGTCCCCCAAGAAGGCAGACGTGGTCCTGAAGGTGGACGACAGGGCCGGCAAGGCGAAGGTCGGACAGACGATCGAACTCCAACTCCCGAACACCCCGCCGCCGGAAGCGGACGACATCACGGTGAAGGTGGAGGGCGACGCGATCGACCCGGTGACCGAGAGGCGGGCCGCGGTGGTGAAGCAGGACGGGAAGCCGGTCTCCGGAAAGGGGTCGGCGAGCGTGATCCTCAAGGCCAAGGCGCCGGGCAAGGCCAAGGTGAAGGTCGATTACAAGGCCGGCGGCAAGAGGGAAAGCCGCGAGTACGAGATCGAGGTGACCCCATAACCCCGGCCAGAGGGCCGACCCCGGCGGGAATCGATCCCGCCGGGGGTCGTCGCCCTTCGCCGCTCCCGGTCCGGTTCGCCCGCCCGGTTACGGCCAAGGCAGCTCGATCCGGAATACGGTCCGGCCGTCCCGGCGGTCCCAAGATAACTTCCCGCCGTGGGCCTCGGCAGCTTGCTTCGCGACCGCCAGCCCCAGCCCGATCCCCTCCTCTTTCCCGGTCACGAACGGCTCGAACAGTTTCCCCGCGATCTCCGGCGGGGGGCCCGGGCCGGTGTCGATCACCTCGACTGCGAACCAACGGCCTTTGTCCCGCGATCCGTGTTCGGCGATCCGAACCTCAACGGTCCCCTCCGGGCCGGCGGCCTCGACCGCGTTGCCGATCACGTTCCCGAACAGGTGGCTCAGCTGCGCCGGGTCGCCGGTAACGACCGCCCCCCCGGGAGGCAGCTCCCACTCGAGCCTGATCCCGGCGTGTTGGCACTGCGGCTTGAGCAGGCTCGCCGACTGGTCGACCAGCTTCATCAGGTCGCACGGCACTTTCGCCCCCGACGGCGGCTTGCCGAGATGGAGAAACTGGCGCAGGTTCGTTTCGATCCGGGCGAGCTGGCGGAGGGCGACCCGGAGCGGTTCCGGGTCGGCCAGGGGGTTCTCGGTCATGAAGAGCTCGACCGCCAACTTCGCCCCGGCCGCCGCGTTCCGGAGCTGGTGGGCCAGCCCGCCCGAGAACTGTCCCAGCACCCGTAACCGTTCGGACCGCTGCATCGCCTCCTGAAACTCCGTCAGCCTGCGGGCCATGTCGTTTACCGACCGGCACAGGTCCGTCAGCTCGTCATCCGCCCGGGGCAGTGGCATGGGCCGGAAGTCGCCGCCGGCGATCAGCCGGGTCCGGTGGTCCAGCACCCGAATGCGGCGTACCAGTCCGGTCCCCGTGGCGAGGGCCAGTCCGACCGCCACAAGGCCCCCGACCACCCCGAACACGAGCGGCGGGCGGGCCGCGTCCCACACCGCCGTGCGGCGGAGCGACTCCGGGTAGAAGATGTACAGGTCCCCGCCCGCGTTCGGGTGGGGCTCGCGGAGCTGGAGCCGCAGGCACCGGTACTCCCGTCCGTCGACGGCGACCGGCGGGCCGAGTTGGTGGTCTTCGTCGTCCCCGGCCGGGGTGGCGATCGGAACGTCGGCCGGGGGCGGTGTGTTCTTGGCGGGGAAGGTGGTGACCGTCGGCGCGATCGTCGGCTTGTCCGGCCGGACGAACAGGAACTCGGCCCCGGACAGCCCCTTCATCTTCTCGAGTACGAACTCGGTGAAGGGAAATGTGTTCCGCGAATCGGGCCGCGATTCGGTCAGCGTCCGTGCGACCGCCCACAGCTGCCCGGCCAGTCGGCGCTCCGCGGCCCGGGCGGCGGTCGTCGCCGCCCATGCCGTCGCGGCGGCGTCGCCGACCAGGAGAAGCGTGAGCGGGAGGAGCAGCCGATAGCGGAGGGACAGGCGCATGGGTAGAGTCAATCGGGCATAACCGGGCGCCCGTTGCAGCCCGGGCTCCCGCTCTGGGCTATTTACAAACGCCCCATCCGGGGCGAAGAAGGGGCGGGTTCGGTCGCCACGTAGCGGCGACCGTTCTTAGCCCCGGGCGGGAGCTCGGGGTTGTTGCTGGGGGCCGGACGCTCACACGAGAAACCCCGATGAATCAGCTGCCTCTTCTCATGTTACTCGCTGCGACACCCGGCTCCGACGCCCGGCCCGCCGACCCACCGCCGAACGTGCTGGTGGTCATCACCGACGACCAGGGGTTCGGCGACCTCGGGTGCCACGGGAACCCGGTCATCAGAACCCCGAACCTCGATGCGTTCGCGAAGCAGTCCGTTTGGCTCAAGAACTTCTACGTCTCCCCGGTGTGCTCGCCGACGCGGTCATCGCTGCTCACCGGACAATACAACTACCGCACCGGCATAGTGGACACGGCCCTCGGCCGGTCGCTCATGCGGCCGGACGTGAAGACGCTACCCGAGTCCCTCGTCGCGGCCGGGTACCGGACCGGGTTGTTCGGGAAGTGGCACCTCGGCGACAACTACCCGCTCCGGCCCGAGGACCGCGGGTTCCAGGAAACGCTCTGGAGCCAGGGCGGCGGACTCGCCCAGCCGTCCGATCCGCCCGGGACCGACCCGAAGACGGCATACTTCAACCCGGTCCTGAAGAAGAACGGCAGGGGGGTGAAGACGACGGGCTACTGCACCGACGTGTTCACCGACGCCGCGGTCAAGTTCCTGACCGCCGACTCGAAGAAGCCATTCTTCGCCTACGTCGCGTACAACGCGCCGCACGACCCGTTCCAGGTTCCCGAGGAGCTGGTCGGCCCGTACAAGCAGCTCGACCTGACACCGACCGGGTTCCCGAAGGTCGGCCAGCCGTGGGCCACGTCGAAGCTCGACACCGACGCCATCGCCCGCGCGTACGCGATGATCGAGAACATCGACACCAATTTTGCCAGACTGATGAAGCAGCTCGATGAGCAGAAACTCACCGACAATACGGTAGTCATCTTCCTGACCGACAATGGTCCCGGCGGGACGCGGTTCAATGCAGGGCTTCGGAACCGCAAAGGGACCGTGTACGAGGGCGGCATCCGGGTGCCGTGCTACGTCCGGTGGCCGAAGCAGGTCAAGCCGGGGGTGATTGACACGCCCCGCGCGCACATAGACCTCACCCCGACGCTCCTGGACGCATGCGGGGTGAAGGCCGCCGGCGGGTTCGACGGCCGCAGCCTCCTCCCCCAACTCCGGGGCGAGCCGGCACCCGGACCGGACCGCACGCTGTTCTTCCAGTGGCACCGCGGGGACGCGCCGGAGCGGTATCGGGCGTTCGCGGCCCGCGGACCGCGGTACAAGCTCGTTCAGGCGGCCGGTACCGCACCCGGGGCCAAGTGGCAGTCGAAGTACGAGTTGTTCGACATTGCCGCCGATCCGTTCGAGGAGAAAGACCTTGCCCCCGATAAGCCCGACGAGATAGCAAAGCTGAAGAAGGAGTACGACGCCTGGTTCGACGACGTGACGAGGAAGGGGTTCGACCCGCCGCGGATCATCGTCGGCAGCGAGAAGGAAAACCCGGTCCGGCTGAGCCGGCAGGACTGGCGCGGCCCGAAAGCCGGGTGGGGAACGGATAGCGAAGGCCACTGGGAGGTGAGGATCGACCGGGCCGGACGGTACGAGATCACGGTCCGGAGCAACTGGGACTTCAACGAGCACGACGTGTCCGTCAGGTATCCCGGCACGGTGATCGGGCTCAACGGCCTACTGACCGTTTCCGGCCGGAAGGAGCCAACGACCCGGGAGGCGGTGGAGACAGTTGACCTGGAGATGGGAGATGTGCGGATCGCGGCAACGGTGAAGCTCGCGGGGAAGATCCGCGGGGCCGACTACGTGGAGCTCAAGTACCTCGGCCCGCCCGGAAAGGAATGACCGGTCGGCCCGACTCTTCACCAACGGCAACCGTCCCGGGATATGCTTCCCGGGCCGGTTTGCGGTTTCCCCACACCCGTACTCGACGTCGCCCTTTTGGCCGGAGGGCGACTTGGGACGGGAGCCGCAGAGCGGCGCGGGCCGGTAGCCCGGGGTGAAACCCCGGGCGGCCCAGGCCGGTTCTCCGGGAGCCGGGCCGGATGGCGGCGCAGCTCCCGGAGAACCACGGAGGGGCGGGGGGAGGCGTCCGCCCGCCAGCGCGGGTGACCGGTTACGTCCGAATCAGATCCTCTCACCGGGTTCCTGGATCACCCTTCTCACTTCACGAGAGGCATGTACTCGACCTTCTTGAACGTGACCACGGTGCCGGGGTCGTGCCCCTGGAGGGCGAACCGCCCCTTCATGTAGGTGCTGTTCGGGTCGGTGAAGTCCACCGTCTTCTTGCCGTTCACGAAGATCTGGATGTGGTTCCCCTCGGCGATGACTTCCTGGGTGAAGAACTCGTCCGGCTTGTGCGCGGCCGTGTTCATCACGGTGATGTCCTTCTTGAACTCGCCGAGCTTGGTCCGCCCGTCCGGGTACAGACTGCCCGTCTTGATCGCGTCACCGCCGGTGGCGTTGATCTGGGCCTCGTACCCCTTCGGGAACCCGGGGCCGAACTCGGCCCGGAAGTACTGTCCGCTGTTCCCCTTGTCGTTGATCTTCGCCTCGACCCGGTAACGGAAGTCGGTGAAGTCGTCCTTCTCGGTGAACAGGTGGGAGTGCGGCCCGCTCCCGACCAGCGTCCCGTCCTTCACCGTCCACAGCGGGATCTCGTTCCCGTCCTTCGTCACCCCGGCGTACCCGACCACCTTCCCCTCACTCTCCTTCGCGACCACCTTCGTGTACGCCCCCGGGTTCGGGTTCGGGTGGGTCTTCCACCCGGTCAGGTCCTTGCCGTTGAACAGCGCGACCCAGCCCTCGTCCTTCGCGTCCGCCTTCTTGTCCTCGGCAGGTGTGGTCGAGGCCACGACCACCCCCGCCCCGGCAACCAAGGCCAGCAGGCGCAATCGGAATGATTGTTGCATGTCTAACCCCACGACTATTTGGCAGAGAAGCCCCGGTCGGGGCCGCGGAGAGATGCTACGCCGCAGTCGACGGCCCGACCAGAGCCGTTCCTACTCGCACGGCCCTCGGGACCGGCTCAGTTGAAAAAACCGTTCAAACCATTCCGATACCGTTGTCAAGGCGGGTAATCTCGCGTAACGTGTTGGCAATTGAACACTGGGAGTTTTGGGTAATCTGGTTTGTTTGGCACGGTAGAAGCAGGAATGCTCCCTCTTGTCTCGGAGGGCGCGTCGCTGAAGGGAAGTCGGCGGGCCGCCCCACACCTGTCAAACTATTTGAGGTACGCACCATGAATCGACGTTTGCTTGCCGCCGCCGTCCTCGGCGCGGTGGGGCTGGTAGTCGGGACCCCGGTAGACGCGTGGGCGTTCGGGAAGCACAAGTACGGCGCCGGCGACTGCGACACGTGCGGCGGTTGCGCCCCGCCCCCCTGTGCTCCGCCGATCCAATACACGACGCAGACCGTCACCCGCTACCGGCCCGAGTACCAAACCCGGCAGGTCCCGATTACCCGGATGCAGATGGTCCCGCAGACCCAGACCTACACGTACCAGGTTCAGGTCCCGGTCACCAGCACCGAGAAGCGGCAGGTGACCGAGTACCAGACCGTCTCCAAGCAGGAAGAGTACGCCTACACCGAAAACGCGGTCGTCACCAGCACCGAGAAGCGGCAGGTGACCGAGTACCAGACCGTCTCCAAGCAGGAAGAGTACGCCTACGCCGAGACCGTTCCGGTCACCAAGACCGAGCAGAAGACCATCACCTACACGGTCTGCGTCCCGACCCAGGTCACCGAAAACGTCGCGGTCTCGCGGCTCGTTCGGGTCCCGGTGGCCCCGCCGTGTCCCGCCCCGTGCGGCCCGGTCGCGGCCAGCGGATGCGGCGGGTGCGACGCCCCGGCCGCGACGTACGCCCCGGCCCCGTGCGAAGGCGGGGGGAAGCACAAGCGGCACGCCCGCCGGATGGGAGGGTGTTGTGAGAGTGTGGCCCCGGCCTACGCGTGCGGGTACGCCCCGACCTACACCTGTCAGACCGTGACCGAAATGGTCCCGGTCACCCGGACTGTTCTGAAGCAGGAAACCAAGACCCAGGTGGTCGAGGTTCCCGTCACCACCTTCACCACGGTGACGAAGAAGGGCGTGCGGACGGTGTACAGCGTCGTCCCCGTCACCCGCGACGTCGACGTCCAGGTGGCGAAGTGCGTCCCGGTCGCGAAGAAGGGCGTGCGGACGGTGTGCAGCGTCGTCCCCATCACCCGCGTCGTCGAGGTTCCCGTCACGACGTTCACGACCGCGACCAAGACCGGCACCCGGACCGTCATGATCTGCCAACCGGTGACCGAAACCGTGACCCAGCGGTACTGTGTCATGGTCCCGTACACCGAGACCGTCCAGGTCCCGGTCGGCTGCTGGTGATCGCTTCCCCGATCGCTTCCGACAACCCAATGGGCCACGGCCAAGCCGTGGCCCATTTCGTTGGTGCCGGGCATGTTGCGGATGGGGAGAGAAAGACAAGCGGACCACGCCGATCGGAACTCTCCTTCACCGACCGGGGAAGTCACTGCGTAATTCGCGGCGGACCGGCCGGTCGGTAAAGACAGCGATGTCGGGCAGCCCCGAGGCAAACCGGGCCAGGAGCGCCCGGTGGTTCGAGTCGCTCGGGGTAGTGGACCCGGGCTGGTGGTACGCGACGGTGCAAGCGCGACAGGAACCGCCGGCCACGCGGAGTACGTCCGGTGGTGCGGGAGGACGGGAGAGACAATCCTCCCTCCTATCGGATTACGTTTCGCGGGTCGGCTTACCGGAACGTCTTGCTCTTGCCGGGCGGGGTCGGGATGACCAGGTCGAGGTGGGCGTTCAACTGCGGGGATAGGGTCAGCTTGTCGGTCAGCTCGTCGTACCGGAGGTAAAAGTCGTGGTTGGTCGGGTGGAGCAGGATTGTCTCGTCCACCCCTCCCCACCGCCAGCCCCGGTCGATCATGGTGCGGATGAATCCCTTCGCGTCGAACGTCGTGGTCAGCATCGGCAGCCTCTCGGGTATAGTAGGCAAGTTGATGATACCCGATTCCGGCCGAGCCCGGGAGTACAATCGGGCGATTCCGGGCAGGTCTTCCGCCGAATCACGGCGGACGAGTTCTCGGTATACACCAACGCCATTCGAGATGCCTGCGGCCAGGTGACGATGCCGGTCTTACTGTGGATGGAGCTGCCACACTTCAGAAGGTTGCTTCCGCAGGCTACGAGAGGCGTGTCCCCTCAGGGCGGCGAACTATTCCCCTCGCGGCGACGAGTGAGACGTTGTTCTTCCGGAGACGAGTTGTGACAGGATAACAGGATCGACCCGATGAATTATGAATCGGGTCGATCCTGTTATCCTGTCACAAGTCCGATTCTCTCATACCCCCCGCACGGCGTGGGACCCAGGAGTCGACGTCTCATTCCGGACCGCGTGGAGGACATCGAGGCGGCAACCCGGCGGGGAGAAAATGGCTGGCAAGTCCAATCCTGCCGCGGCGGCGGCGAATCTACCTGCGGGGGAGCCGCCTTCTTCGGCTGGTCCCGGAATTCCCGTCCCTGACCCCTTTCGGCGAGGTCTTCGATGAGCCACGGTCGGTACTCACTTCTGGCGTTCGGGCTGGTACTGGCGGCACCCTTCACGGCCCGGGCCGATGACGCGGCTGACGCGCGAGCGCTGGTGGATAAAGCGGTGAAGGCCCACGGTGGGGCCGATCTGGCGAAGTTCTCGGCGTACACCGTCCGGATGAAGGGCACCGTCCAGGCAATGGGTCAGGCCGTCGCCTTCACCGGCGTGGTCGCCAGTCACGGCCCCGACCGGCAGAAGGTCGACATCGAAGCGGAGGCCGGCGGTCAGAAGTTCCGCTTCGTCAACGTCCTCAACGGCGATAAGGGCTGGAACCGCATCGGGGACGAGACGAAGGCGATGGACAAGGACGAACTCGCCGAGGCGAAGGAGCAGGCGCACGCCGGGTGGGTCGCCACTCTGGTGCCGCTCAAGGACAAGGCGTTCACCCTCGCGACCGTGGGCGAGATCAAGGTCGACGGCCGGGCGGCGCTGAGCGTCAAGGTGTCGAGCAAGGGTCGCCGGGACGTCGACCTGTACTTCGACAAGGTGACCGGCCTGTTGGTCAAGACCGAGACCCGGGTGAAGGACGAGGGCAGCGGGCAGGAGGTGACGGAGGAGACGTACCCCGGCGAGTACAAGGAGGTGCAGGGCACCAAACAGGCGATGAAACTCACCGTCAAGCGGGACGGGAAGGCATACGTCGAAGGCGAGGTGACCGGGTACGACCTCGCGGAGAAGCTGGACGCGGACGTGTTCGCCAAGCCGTGAGCCGCAAGGGACGTCCCGGCTCCTTGGGGCTGGCATCCCGGCAGCCGAGCGTTTCGCGAGGACTGTCTTGGCTGCCCCTGTCGCTCTCTGGCCCGGCGACCTGGGTTTCGCCTTGCCTTGGTTGCGTCTGAAACACGAACCCCGCGAAGCGGTCGCATTTGGGCGACCGGCGGGAAAAATCGTACACGGCCCGCGCGGCACCGACCAAACCGAAAGAGACAACCTTCACCGGGTTCATGCTGGTCCGAATCGAAGCGTGAGAAACGCCAGACCCCCGGCTTCTCCGAAGAAACCGGGGGTCTGGTTTCGTGAAAGAGGGTTACGGCAGCTGCCACTGCCGGAGCGTCCGATCGGCGGCACCGGACCACAGTGACTTCCCATCCGGTGTGAACGCCAGGGCGAGCACCCGCCCGGTGTGACCCGTCAACGTCGCCACGGGCTTGCCGTCCACAACGGCCCAGACCCGCACCTCGCCGTCGGCCCCGCCGGACGCCAGGAGATGACCGTCCGGCGAGAAGGCCACGCTCACCACCGGCCGGGCGTGCGCGTCCGCGCGCCACCGGAGCGTCGGGCCGGCCACCTCCCACAGGCACACGGCGTTCTCCCGCCCGGGCTGGAGCGCGCCCAACTGCAAGACCCCGCCGCCGCCGGTCGCGGCGAGACGCCCGTTCGGCGAGAACGCGGCACACAGGACTGCTTCGCGGTGCGCCGTCATCGGCTTCGGCTTCGCTTTATCGGTCAGGTCGATCAGGAAGAGCTTACCGTCGACCCCGCCCACGAGCCCCTTCCGGTCGGCCGAGACGGCCACGGCGCGGACCGCGTCCTCGAGATCGCTACCGAGCAGATGCGTCGTCTTGATCGGCTGCCCGATGGCTTGGAATTGTTCCAGGTTCACCTTGACGATCACCCTGGGGTACACGGCCAGGCCCAACTTGGCGTCCGGCGCCACGGCCGCCCCCAGGACGTGGAGAGCCTGCCGCGGGGACTGCGAGGACCGGCGGCCCCGTGCCAGGTCCCAGAGTGCCACCGTGTCGTCCGCGCTGACCGAAAGTGCGGTCTTGCCGTCTGCGGATACGGCCAGCCCCGTCACCCGGCCGGTGTGGCCGGAGAGCGGGCTGAGCAGCTCGCCGCGCGACAAATTCCACACCCGGACTGCATTCCCGTCCTCGGCTTGTTTGGCCGGGGCTTTGCCCGCGTCCGGTCGGGTCGATCCGTCCGAGACAAGGGCCAGCGACGCGTCCGGGGCGAACGCCATCGCCCCGATCTCGGCGTCGGGCTTCTCGGCCACCTCGATGACTCGCGCGCAGGGGCCGGGGGCGAGCTGCACCGGCAGGCGAGCGGTCACCGCGTCGGATCGGGCGTCCTGGCCTGGGGCGGCGGTGACGTCGATCTGTGGGTTCCCGGCCGCCGGCTCGGCCATCAGCCGGAGGGTGAACACCGGGTTCGGCTCGCCGGGCCGCACGGTCAGCGGGCCGGGCGGCGAGACCCGGACCTCCTTCGGCCCACTCCAGCGCAGGTTGATCGGCTCTTTGTTGCCGCGGTGATCGACCTCGACCGTGACCTCACGCTGCTCCCCGACCGCGAGCGTCACCCCGTCCGGTCGGAGGCGCAGGGCGGGTGGGGTACGTGGCGCTGAGCTGGGTGGCGTGGTTTTCGCGGGGGGGGTCGATGTGCCCGGCGGCGCCGTTTGCGCGGTCGGGTTCGCCGAGGCAAGGGTCGGGCTCGTCTGCTGAGTGGGCGCGGAGCCGGCCGGGGGCGGCGCGGGATTACTCGGCGGGCTCACCAACGCGGTCTGGCCCGGCGCCGATGTGAGGTTGGATTTCCCGCGCGGCCAGGCCAGGATTGCGACTACGACCGCACTGAGACAGACTGCCGCGGCGATGCCGCCGATGACGAGCGGCCGGTTCGATTTCTTCTTGGCGGCCTTGCGGCGGGCACTCGACCGCGGCCGGCGGGTGCCGGACGAGGCTTTGACTCGCGGGGCCGGCGCGGTTTCTTGAACAGGAGTGGCCTTCGGAGCGGGCGGGGGCGGGCGGCCCTCGTCTTCGACCCGGGCGGGCGGCCGCGCCACGGCACTCGTTCTGATCGGCGGCGTGGGGCCGCCGGAGGAGGGCGTCGGCGCCGCCTCGGCCGACCGCGCCGCGGCCGGGCCGGTCTCCTGGTCGGGGGATCGCAGGTACTCGGTCAGGGCAGCCGCGAACTTCGCCATCGTCGCGAAGCGGTCCGCCGGCTGGCGGGCCATCGCCTTCAGGCAAATCTCCTCCAGCCGGGGCGGGACGCCGGGCCGCAGCTCGCTCGGCCGGGCCGGCGGCTTGAGCAGGATCGACGCCAGGATACTGGCCGTGGTACCGGTGAAGGGCCGGCGGCCGGTCAGCATCTCGTACAGGAGCACGCCGAGCGCGTACACGTCCGCCGCCGGGCCGACGGCCAGGTTGTCCCCGTCCACCTGCTCCGGGGACATGTACTCGAGGGTCCCGAT
Source organism: Gemmataceae bacterium (assembly GCA_028288765.1). Lineage (GTDB taxonomy): Bacteria > Planctomycetota > Planctomycetia > Gemmatales > Gemmataceae > Urbifossiella. The sequence goes on from JAQGHQ010000272.1 coordinate 88,494, forward strand.
GACGTCGCCCTGGCGGGTCAGCCCCTCGGTCGCCCGGTCGTCGGCGCGGCGGGCCAGGCCGAAGTCCATGACCACCGGCTCGCCGTTTGACCGGAGCAAGACGTTGCTCGGCTTGAGGTCGCGGTGGATCACCCCGTGGGAGTGCGCCTCCTGCATTGCCACGGCCAGTTTGCGGACCAGTATGGCGATCTGCTGCGGGGTGAAGGGGCGGCCGGATTCCAGCAGCTGGGCCAGTGACCGACCCTGAATGAACGCCATTGTCAGGTACGGGACACCGTCTTGTTCGCCGACGTCGAACACGGGGCAAATGTTCGCGTGCTGGAGGGTGGCGGCGGCGCGGGCCTCGCGGTAGAACCGCTGCCTCATGTCGGTGTCGTCGCCGTCGAGAAACGGGATCTTGAGGGCGACCAGCCGGTCGAGCTGAGTGTCGTGGGCCCGGAACACGGCCCCCATCCCGCCCTTGCCGAGACAGTCCTGGATGCGATACCGGCCGAACGCGCGGGGGATCTTGTCGACCCCCCGTGACCTGGACGCAGGGAGCGCGATGACGGCTTCCGGCCGGGACGAGGGACCGGCAAAGGTCCCGGGGCCATCTTCCGGCGTCGAGAGCGGACCGGAGTCCGGCATATCAACGACCCTCCGTCGAGCAGGAGGCGACTGGCGACAGGATTTCGGGCGAAGAGAGGCAGCGATCGGATGTTGCGACGATCGAGATTAATGACAACGGGATTATAGCCATCCCGGCCCGCCCGGGACAAGAAATGGAAAAATTGAGGAATCGGGTCACGTGCGAGCACAGCGAAACGGCCCCGGAGGGGTCGGTTTGTAGGGGTTGTTGGAGACGTGAGGGTTCCCATCCGCGCGCGGAAGGAGTCTGATCCTGCCGGCCAAAATCCGGTGGATTGGCGGTGCAGGCGGGAACGGCAACGCCGGAAGGTCGAACTCGACAGAACATCCAGCACCCCCGGACGTGCCGCCCGGCGGACCGGCAGGGGGGCGAAGACGGTCGGGGTAACGGACCGCACGTTTCTCTTTTGAACACCGCTTCCTTACTGATCAGGTCGAACTTCGTTTGGAAGCTGCTCGCCCTGCCCGTCCGCTGTTCCCACGCGGCCAGGTGGGCGTCGAGTTTAGGATCGGCGGCGGGCGGGGTCGAGCTCGTGGGCAGGACCGGCAGGGGCTGCGCCCGCGCAGCCGGTGCGGCGAGCAAGGCCGCCGCCAGGGTCATGCCGACAGGCCGCATGAGGTGGATCTCCTCATTCCGATTCCCATCGGCTGACCGCTCGTGAGAAAATCGGCAGGGGCGCGGAGTATGATGCGCGTGGTCCTGGTCCCGATCAATCACAAGTGTGAGACCCCGGGCCAAGATTGCCAGAGAATCCCCCCGAGCTCCGAAGCCGCCCAGACAGCCCGCGTTGAAGGGGTGACTGGTGCTGACAATCCCAAACACATCGTCCCGCTCTTTCTACCGCGTTTGACCTGAGTTTGTCCGGTGGACACGCCAAGACATCGGTATCTAGCGGGCGTTCAACTTGAAGGGCTGAGAGCCTTGAGCCCCCGGCATCACCCGGGGTCGGGAACTCGAACCGGGCAAAAAACCGTCCAACCCGGCCGCCCGGATTCCGGCACGCCGGTTGCCGCACTATTTCCTGGGGTTCGGCGCAATTACGAGGAGGGTCCGATGCGATCCCTGCGGTCGATCGGTGCTGCTTTGCTCATGATCCTCGGCTCGCTCGGCCTGGTCGCGGGCACCCCGGACCGGGCCGCCGCCCAGCACTATCACTGGCACGGGGGTTATAACCACCCGTACTACTGGCACCACGGATACTACAACCCGTACTACGCTTACAGCCCGTACTACAACTGGAACGGCGCTTACGGCGGGTACTACGGCACCTACCCCTACTACTCCTGGTATCAGACCTACCCCTGGGGGTGGTACTGGTGACGAACCACGGCCGGCGGCATTTCTCCGTTGATCGGACAAGTGCCGCCGGCCGTCCGCTGCGAAACGGCGGGCGCAGTGTGAGCAACCTCCTGCGCCCGCCGGTGTTGTCGGCCCGACCTGCCGACCCGAATGGGTGACCGTGATCCATTTCCAAACCGTTCACTTGTCACGTCGTGCGTGCAAGTCTTTGTTGAATCTCCTGTCGCCCTGCCCCGGGCACATCGGTTGCACGCACACTACCGGCCCGGTCCTCCGCGCGGGCGGCGCGGGGTTCCCCGACCCTCTGCCATGTACTGGTCGCCGGGCCGCTCCCCCACCCAGCCGACCCCTCCGTTGATGCCGCCCCGCGTGTTCGCCCATACCAGGTTTCACCCCGAGGAGACGGTCATGCGATTGTTCACAAAGACGCTGGGGCTCGCCACCCTCTGCTCCCTCGCGGTGGCGCTTGCCGCCCACGGCCAGCAGCCGGCGAGGCCGGGCATCCCCCCGGATCCGAACAAGACCGCGGGCGGCGGTCAGCCCGACGCCCGGAACGCGCCCCGGTTCGACGCCGCGCGGTTCTTCAAGGACCACGACAAGAATAACGACGGGAAATTGAGCAAGGACGAACTGCCGGCGACCGCCCAGAGCCAGTTCGACCAGATCGACACCAACAAAGACGGGTACATCAGCCAGGAGGAACTCCAGCAATACGCCGCCCGGATGGCCCGCCAGCGGCCGCAGCTGATCGAGATCGTGTTCTACACGATCGACATCCCGGAAGAGGCGTTGACCACCCAGGAGCTCCAGACCGCCTACGACCAGCTCCGCCGACTCGACAAGAATAACGACGGGAAGATCGACGAGAGTGAGGTAAAGGCGATCCGGGAGCAGCGGCGGAAGGAGCGGACCGACGGCATCTTCTCCGCCCTGGACCGGAACAAGGACGGGAAGATCTCGAAGGAGGAGGCCCGGGGATTGTGGGCGGACAATTTCGCCCAGCTCGACAAGAATGGGGACGGGTATCTGGACCGGGAGGAGGTCGAGGCCGCGCTCGCGACGGCAGTCCCGGGACGCCAGGGGGATAAGGGCGGAGCACCCGACCAGCCGGGCAAGAACCAGCCGGACAAGAAGTAGCCCGGGACAGAGGGGTGTTCGGGCGAGCGGCAGGTGGACCCCGCCCCGCCGGGTGGGCTGTGGGTATGTGCCCACAGCCCACCCGTGATTTCGGCCCAAATGGCCGGGGCAAGCATAGCCCGGACTACACCCGCTACGCCCTTGGTTATCTTCGAATTCGCTATTCTTTCGCCCCCGCGGCCGGAGTCGGGGCGCCTGGCAGGTAGGTCTCCCGGCAGTGGCGGTACGCGGCCTCCACCTTCCGGACAAGTTCCTTCGCCTCGGCCCCGTTGCCGGCCAGGAGGGCGTCTCGCAGTTCCTCCAGCCGCTCCCGGAGGTCGTCCGCCGTCGCCGCCGCTGCCGCGTCCAGCCGCCCGGTCCGGATCACCGCCCCGACCTGCACCTTTCGGGTCAACAAGTCCCACCGCTCGATCTGGCGGATTGCCTCCTCGCGATTACCCGCGTTCACAGACGTCAGGGCGTCTGCCTTGACGCGGACCATTTCGTCGAACGCCTCCTTCGGGGCCGGGTAGTACACGTACAGGGCGGCCACGCTGAAAACCACTAGCCCGGCCAGGCCCGCTGCCCCCAGGACCGGCCCAGGGAGCGGTCGGTCCCAGAACTTGGTGCTCTTGACCGGGGGCGGGGCCTTTGCCAGCCAGGCGTCCAGTCGGCCGGAGGGGTCGAACGAGCGGAGGGCCAGGCCCAGGGAGAACAAGAAGCCGAGGCCGGCGAGCGAGACGGGCTCCAGGATCTCGATCTTCTCGGCCACCTTGCCCAGGGCCTCGGCCGGGTGGACGCTGAAGCCGGCGGGGTAAGGGCTCGTCCAGTCGTCGAACGCGTGCGTGTGGCTCGCCTCTTCGTGGGCGAAGTACAGCGGCCCCTCGGCCGCGTACGCAAGCCCCAGGGACAGGACAGTGACGAACCCGACCCAGGCCAGGATCCGCCCCCGCCCCAGCCACCCGGTCAGCCAGGCGATCGTCCCGACGTTCAGCCCGATCCCGAGCTCGAACAGGATGAACGCCGCCCCGACCGAGTTCCCGTGTTCGAACATCAGCCCGAGCCGCATCATCCCGGGGAGCGAGCCGGAGTACGCCGGCAGGGCCAGGGCGGCCATCAGGAGCGGGGATATCGGGTCGTCGTGCCGCATGGTCCGGCCCAGGCAGCCGAGCGGCAGCAGCCCGGCCATGAGACCGGTGAACCCGAGGCCGAGCAGCACGTACGGGGTGGTCGGCCCGACCGTCTCCCGCGCCGCCGCCGTAACCACGGCGGCGAGCCGTTTGAACCCCGGGGCCGGGGCCGGCTCGTCCGCCGGCAGCGGCCCCGCAGTGGGTGAGAAGACCCACTCCCACGTCGCCCCCGCGGCCAGGGCGATGACCAGCGACCCGAGCGCGAACGTGATGATGACCACCGGCTCGGATAGGGTCAGGCCGTACAGCAGGGAGAGCGGGTTGATATGCGGGGCGGCCAGGACGAACGCCAGGATGGTCCCGGTCGGGACCCCGGCCCGGCGGAGCTCCCGGGCGATCGGGATCACCCCGAGGGCACAGACCGGGAGCACCGTCCCGACCGCCCAGGCCCGGACCAGGCCCTTCCACCCGGTCCCGCCGAATAGTTGGCGGAGGCCGGACGCGCCGAGCATCCGCCGCATCACCCCGGCCGCCACGAACCCGCACAGCAGGGTGGTCGAGGCCTCGACGGCGAGCTGCCCGGTACGGACGAAGACCGCCCAGAAGGAAGTTTCGAGCATGACGGAGTGCCCTCGTACGCGGGGGGAAAACCGATTAAATAAGGAACACAGGAAGGCAGTAATAAATCACGAACATATAATCAATTTAAAAAACGTAAAAATATATTGATAATTATCCGTCCTCGTCCCTGGTTTCCTGCTTTCCTCATTTGACTAAATATCCTCGCCGTTGGGTTAAATCGGGACCGGGACGGAAGCGAGGATCTGGTCCAGTGCCCCGGCCCCGGCGTCCGGGTCGAGCCCGAGGCGGACGCCGAGGACGGGCCGGGCCACGTCCTGCACGTCGTCCGGGGTGACGAACGGGCGGCCCTTGAGGAACGCCCACGCCTGGGCCACCCGCTGCCAGGTGAGCAGCCCGCGGGGGCTCAGCCCCAGCGTCACCCGGGGGTGCGCCCGGGTCGCGGCGGCGAGGTCCACCAGGTACCCGCTGACGGCCCGGGTGACCGCCACCCGCGCCACCCGGGCCTGGAGGTCCGCCAGGGCGGCCGCGTCGAACGCGGTCGTGGTCCCGGCCCGGTCGGCCGTCTCGCCGACCGCGGCGGCCAGCATGTCGAGCTCGTTCGCCCGGTCCGGGTAGCCGACCGACAGCTTTATCGCGAACCGGTCGAGCTGGGCCTCCGGCAGTGGGTACGTGCCGTGGTGCTCGACCGGGTTCTGGGTGGCGATCACAAAGAACGTGCTGCTCAGGGCGTGGCAGATGTTGTCGACCGTTACCTGCCGCTCGGCCATCGCTTCCAGGAGGGCGGACTGGGTGCGGGGCGTGGTCCGGTTGATCTCGTCGGCGAGCAGGACGTCCGCGAACACCGGCCCGGGCTGGAACTCGAACTCGCGGGTCTTCTGATTGAAGATGCTGAACCCGGTGATGTCCCCGGGGAGCAGGTCGGGGGTACACTGGACGCGGGCGAACCGGCCGCCGACCGCGGCGGCCAGGGCCTTGGCCAGCGTGGTTTTGCCGAGCCCCGGCTTGTCTTCCAGGAGCAGGTGCCCGCGGGCGAGCAGCCCGGCCAGGACGAACTCGACCACTCCGGCCTTGCCCCGGAGGGCGGCGTTCAGGGCGGCCCGCAGCCCGGCGACCGGTGGGGGCGGGGTGGTGGTGGGGATGGCGGTCAAAGCAATGGCCTCGGTCGGAAGTCGTGGGCGCTGGGTCGGGTGGCATGTCCACCGCTTTGGGTGGACATGCGGGTTTATCGTGAATCGGGGACCTCGTCCCGAGCCGGCTTTCGGGCACCTGCATGTCCACGCCGACCCGTGGACATGCCACCCGGCCACCTAACCGGTCACACTCTACCGGCCCTTGGCCTCGCGGCCCGCGCGGTGAGGAACCGCCGGTAGGTCCACGACCGGACGGCCCGGTCGCAGGCGGCCCACACGTCCTTTTCCTCCGCCGGGGCCAGCCCGTCCGGGGCGTAGGCCGCCCACCCCGTCAGCTCGGCCAGCCGGACCAGGGCGTCACGGTCCGGGGCGTCGGCCGGAACCACTCCGTTCGAGAAGTACCGGGCCGGGGTCTCTCCTTCGGGCCTGGCCCGGCCGGCCCAGCGTGCCCGCCGCTCGACCAGCTGCGCCGCCCCGCGGACCCAATTTCGCCATTCGCGCCCGGCCCGCAGCCGCCAGCTGAGGACGGCCAGGCCGTCGACCCACACCCGCCGCCACCACACCACGGCAAGGACCGTGAGGCCGACCAGGCCCGAGAGGACGGGGCGGTCGGCGGCCCACCGGCCCGCGGCGACCAGGCCGGCAACCGCCCGCTCGAACCACGGCTTCGGCGGGGTCAGGACCGCGTACCCCGGGGTTGGCTCCACCACGACCCAGGTGTCGCCCCCGACCAGGACCTCCGGCCACACGTGGACGTGTTCCTTGCCGACCGGGGTGTGCTTCGTCTCCGGGTCGTACATCTCCGGAGCGGCGTAGAACCCGGCGACTAGCCTGGTGCGGTAGCCCAGGTGCCGGAGGAGGACGGCGGTCGAGGTGGCGAACAGGTAGTCCGGCCCGCGCCGGCCCTCGAACAGGAAAAACGCCGCCGCGTCCGGGTGGTCCGGGGGGGCGCCGCCGGCGCCCAGCTCGTACCCGGTGCGGAGCCGGTCGACGACGGCCTGGATCTGGTCCCAGCCGCGGGGGAGGTGGCCGGCCCACTCTCGGGCCAGGGCCGCGATCCGGTCTCCCTGGGGGGTCGGCGGGGCGTCTTCGGCCATCCCGACGAAGTACGGGTGTGCCGCGAGCTTCCGCGGGTCCTGCACCCGGGACTCGGTTTCCAGGGCCACCCCGCCGGGGAGTTTCCGCAAGGCCATCCGGAGGATGCCGTCGGCCCCGCAGGAAAAGAATGTTTCCTGGTCGATCATCCCGAGCTTGAACCGGACCAGATGCGGGGCGGCCGGGATCAGGGTGCCGTCGAGAGTCGCACTCGCCCCGTCCGCCCCGGCCTTATCCCCCCGGCCCAGCTTGGCCACCTTCACCCCGTGGCGGACGGGCTCGTCGGCGAACACGTCCGGGGCGGCGGGCGCGGGACAGGCCATCCAGTTCGTCTTCCCTTCCCGCCGGGCCGGGGTGGGGCAGGCGGGTGGTGCCTCCACCCAGATCCGGCCGTCGAAGGCGTCGAAGACCGCCGCCCGGATGTGGAGCGGGGTCGGCCCTTCGATCTCGAACAGCCCCCGGGCGGCCCGGCTCAGGGGGGTGCGGGGGTTCGGCGGGGCCTGGCGGGAGGTCGGGAAGGTGCGGCTCGGTCGCAGGCTGTCGGCGGTCTTCCCGTGCTGCTCCTTCGCGACGGCCGAGAGGGCCTGGGCCCGTTCCTGCTCCCTCGGCTTGTGCGGCTTCCCGTAGGTGTCGCTGATCGCGTCGTACAGGCTCGGCAGCGGCGACTCGAGGAGTTGATCGGTGTCCACCATACCGGTGGCGGCCGGGTTGTTCCCGGCCGTCTCCTCGTCCCCGTCGTTCACCCCGCCCCGGGCCCGCGGGTCGTACTCCCCCGTCCCCCCGGACGTCGGGACCAGTTCCCACAACGCCGCGAAGGCCGTCATGGGGCCGAGCGCGAACCCACCCGCGACGAGCCCGGCCAGGACCGCCGCCACCCCGGCCGGGGCCCACGGCACCCTCCCGCCGG
>JAQGHQ010000273.1 GCA_028288765.1 Gemmataceae bacterium
CGGCCGCCGCGACGGCCCGCCCGACCGCGGCCTCGTGGTAGTGGCGGCGCTGGTTCGCGGTGTCGATCCCCCGGAAGCCGTGCCCCAGGGCGAGCCCGGTCAGGCGCTCGGTCTCGTCCTCCTTCCACGCGGTCCCGTACAGGAAGCGGGGCACCCGCACGCCGTCGATCGACAAGGCCCGGTCGGTCATCGTCTCCCCCGGCTCGTGGGTCGCGGCGGTACCTCATTTACCGTATGCGTTCGGCCGCCCCGCGTCTGAGACGTCCGACCGGTGACAGTGCTTCCGCCGCCGCGCAGACGTCGGGGCAACTGGGTCGGCGAACCTCGGGCCGTCGGACCGACCCCCGCAGTGCCCGGGCGACCCGAAGGGGAAGGACGGCTCTCGGCCAGTCACTTGACGTCGAGGTCGATGTTCTCGGAGTGGCTGTTGAACTCCAGGGGGTACATAGACTGGAGCCTCGCGAACCCGGTCGGGTACTTGCCCTGTGCTGGACCCCGACCGCGCACTCGAACACGTAGTTCCCCTTCGGCAGGTAGTCGATGAAGACGTGCGTCGCCGTGTCCTTCGTCGACTCGTTGTACGCCAGCCCATCCTGGAACCGATACCGCGACAGCACGTTCACCGGCTCCGTCCCGCTCCCCGGGTGGTCCTTCAGGTGGACGTACTCCAGATCCCGGTCGGTCCGCAGGGCCACCCGCCCGACGAATTCGTTCCCGACCGCCAGGAGGTCCCCCTCGAAAGCGTCGATCACCGGCCCGACCTTCGTGAACGACCGCTTGAACAGGCACCACTCCACCTTCATCGGCCCGCCGTCGGGCGGGGACACTTTGGCGAGGTCCTTCAGGTACTGCCAGTGGACGCTCCCCCAGCTCACCCCGGCGTCCGTCTTCTTCAGGATGATCGTCGCGAGCGACGGGTTTGCCTTAGCCCGCAAGAATCTGTGCAGCCGGATCGGCATCACCGAGGCCGGATTGTGGCTGCCGGGTTGCGGCCGTCGTGGCAGGCGAGTCGCCCGGTCGGCCAGGAATCTGCCCAGCTTGGACGCAGCCCGGCCGTGCGCCGGTGGAAAACTGCGCCGGACCCTGTCCGGAAAGGTGGTCCTACGGGGTATCGTCTGCGTCGTCGACCCCGACGGTGCGGGTGACGTGCAAGCCGAGTTCGCGGAGCCTCTTGCGGAGGGTCTCCCGGGCGATCCCCAGGCGCCGGGCCGCCTGGTGCTGGCTCCCGCCGGTGTACTCCAGCACCCGGGTCAGAAGGAGTCGGTCCACGTACCCGTGGACCTCGGCGTGCAGGTCACACGCATCCGATCCGCGCCGGTCCCGGGTCAGGGCTTCCAGCCCTGGGTCGTCGGCCGGCGGTGCCGCCGGGGACTCGCCCGGGTCACCTGGAAGGTCGGGGAGAAAGGCGGGAAGCAGTACGTCGCCACGGGCGGGGAGCAGGGCCTGCTGCAGAGCGCTCTGCAGCTCGCGGATGGTCCCCGGCCACGGGTACGCCTTCAGCACCTCCAGCCCCTCCGGCGATGCCTCTTTGATCTCGCGGCCGAGTTCGCGGCTGTAGCGGCGGAGGTAGTGCCGGACGAGCACCGGCAAGTCATCGCCCCGCTCCCGCAGCGGCGGCAGGGCGACGGTAAACACCCCGAGCCGGTAGTACAGGTCGGCCCGGAACCGGCCGTCGGCCACCATCGCCGGGAGGTTGCGGTGGGTGGCGGCGATGACCCGGACGTCGGTCCGGACGGTCTCGCTCCCGCCGACCCGCTCGAACGCCTTCTCCTGCAGGACGCGGAGCATCTTCGACTGGGTGAGCGGGGCCATGTCCCCGACCTCGTCGAGGAAGATGGTGCCGCCGTTGCACTGCTCGAACTTCCCGATCCGCTTGCGGTCGGCCCCGGTGAACGCCCCCTTCTCGTGCCCGAACAACTCGTTTTCCAGCAGAGTCTCAGGGATCGCGCGCAGTTCAGCGCCAGGAACAGGGCCTTCGCCCGGGGGCTGTGCTGGTAGACGGCCCGGGCGACCAGCTCCTTGGCGGTCCCACTCTCCCCGGTGATCAACACCGGAATCTCCAGTGCGGCGACCCGGCCGATCGCCTTGTACACCTCTCGCATGGCCGGACAACTGCCGACGATGGCCCCGTCCGCGGCGGGGTCCGGGGCCGTCTCGGCGATGACCGCCGGCTCCCCCATCCGCTGGCCGACGTCGATCGCCTCACCGGCGACCCGCCGCAGGTGGTTCAGGTCGAGGGGCTTGAACAGGTAGTCGTAGGCGCCCTGTTTCATCGCCTCGATGGCCGCGTACGCCCTCTTGGCCACAGTGATGAAGATGACCGGGATCCGCCCGTCGAGACGGCGGACCTGCTGGTAGACATCAAAGCCGGACTGGTCTGGTAGCCGCATATCGTCCGGGGCACCTTAAGGTCCCGGTGGACAGTCGTGGCCCTGTTTGTTACCCAACTGACCAGAGATCTGCCCGGCCGCGGTGGCCGTCCCCTCGTGCCAGGACAAATTCAGAGGAAAGTGTGTCGTTACGGCCCTCGGTCAGATCATGTTACTACGGCACCTCTTCGGTCTCGCCAAAATCCCCTCGTTCTGCACCTTCCATCGTTCGGTACACAGCGTGCAGAGGGGTAAGGCCGCAACCCGGTCCGTGGGTCCAATCGGCAACGCCTCTCCCCCCCACGCCGGGGCTGCGCCATGTTGCGAGTTCGAGGGTGCCCCCGGCGAGGGTGCCCCCGGGAGGCGGTGATGACCTGTACCGCGACGTACTCACCTCCGGACGTGGCCAGCGGGCCGCAGCCCCCGGAGACCCGGCTTCTCGAGCGGGTCCGCGACCGGACGAACGCCGGCGCGTGGGCGGAGTTCGTGGACGTGTACCAGCCGGTACTCCGGGCGTTCGTCCGGCGACAGGGGGTGGGCGAAGCGGACGTCCCGGACGTGGTGCAAGACATCTTCGCGAGGCTGATCCCGGCCCTCGCCCGGTTCGAGTTCGACCCGTCACGGGGGCGGTTCCGGACCTGGCTCTGGCGGATCACCAGCAACGCCGCGACGAACTGGAGCCGGAAGCGGGTCAGCCGGGCCCGGGCGGAGGCCGTGTGGTGCAGACACCAGCCCGCGGAGCCGGCGGGGAACGACGCCCCGGATGAGCGGGATCAAGTCCGCCTCCAGCAGATCCTCGACCAGGTTTTGGCCGAGGTCCGTGGGACGACCTTGCCGGCGACGTGGGCCTGTTTCGAGGGGCGGGTCCTGCGCGACCGACCGGCCGCCGAGCTGGCGACCGAACTCGGTGTCTCCTTGAACTCGGTGTACGTGAACGCCTGCCGCGTCCGGGCACAAGTTCGGGAGCAATGCACCCGGTATCCGCTTCCGGTTGACTGGATCTGACGCCGATCTGCTCCGGCCCTCGGCCCTGGATGCCCCGTCAGGCTTGTCCGCGGCCGCGAACGGTGCGGTGGTCGGGCACCGACCCGACAGACCTTGAGAGGCACGACGATGGACGCCGACACCCCGGCGGTTCCTCTGGCGGGATCTGTCATCTCGGCCGTCTCGGGGTTGTTGCTCGTCCTCACCCGGATCAGGGACATTCGGGCTGTCGAACCGACCCCGAACCCACTGAACGGAATCTCGACTCGCCGGCCGTCGGACGGTCCGACTTCCCGAGTCTGCCATCGGAGACGCCGCCGTGGCCCAGGACGTTCTGACGTCCGTCGTGTGCGTGCTACTTTGCGTGGCCGTCCATCTCAGGCTCTTGCCGCCGACGTACCGGTTGATCTCCTCGCGAATTCGGACACTCCACCGGGCGACCGCCGGGGTGATCGTGCTCGTCGCGATCCTCGGACATCTCTTCGGGGTCGCCCTGTTCGGGGCGGGGTACGCCCCCCTCGGCCCGGCGGAAGACGGGTCCGGATTTGCCGTTCTGTACCACTCGGCGGCCGCGTACCCGTCGCACGGGGACAGTCAGCCGGCCACGGCGGATTGGCGGGTGATGACCGCGGGTGAACCGCTCACCGCGGAAAGGTTCTGCCCGGGGCCGGTTACCTGTATCGGAAGGTAACGGGCGGCCCTGTCCGACCCGACTCTTACCCCGGAGGCTCATCATGATCCGGTCTGGTTCGGTCCCAGCTCGGGTCACCCGCGTCGTGATCCTCGGCGGCGGGTTCGGCGGGGTGAACACCGCCCGCCACCTGGAGCGGTTGCTCCGCCGTCGGCGGGACGTCGAGATTGTCCTCATCAGTCGGGACAACTACTTCCTCATGACCCCGCTCCTGTTCGAGGTGTGCACCGGGGCCCTCGGCCTGTACGACTGCTCCGCCCCGATCCGCTCCGTCCTCCGGTCCACGCGGGTGATCGAGGCGACGGTCCGGGCCGTCGATCTCGACCACCGCACGGTGACCCTTGCGGCCGGCGGCGAGGAGCGGGACGTCGGATACGATCACCTCGTCCTCGCGCTCGGGGCGGTCACCAACCAGCGGAGTATCCCCGGGGCCGAGACGGCCCTCACGTTCAAGACGCTGACCGATGCCGCCGTCCTCCGCAACCACGTGCTGGAGCAGCTCGAGCGGGCCGATACCGAGACCGACCCGGCCCGGAAGCGGCGGCGGCTCACGTTCGCCGTCATCGGCGGCGGGCTCGTCGGGGTCGAACTGTTCGGCGAGCTGACCGCGTTCGTGCGGAAGATCCTCCGGCTCTATTCCCGGATCAGCGAGGACGAGCTGAGGTTCGTCCTTCTCGAATACGGCACCCGGGTTCTGCCCGAGGTCGATCCGGACCTGGCGGAATACGCCACGGCCGTGCTCCGCCGCCGCCCCGGCGTCGAGGTGCGGACCGGGGCGGGGGTCACACGGGTCGAGCCGGGTCGGGTCGTCCTGGGTGAGACGGCGATCGAGGCGGAGACGATCGTCCTCACCGCCGGCATCCTGCCGAACCCGCTCGTCGCAACCCTCCCCCTGACCCGCGACAGGCGGCAGCGGGTCGTGGTCGAGGCCACGATGCGGTCTCCCGACCGGGCGGAGGTGTGGGCGCTCGGGGACTGCGCGGCGGTGCCCGACCCGCACGGCACCCCGTACCCGTGCCTGGCCCAGCACGCGATGCGGGAGGCGAAGGTGCTGGCCCGGAACATCGCCGCGGTGCTGGCGGGCCGGGAGCCGGAGCCGTTCGTGTACGGCACGCTCGGGATCATGGCGTCACTCGGTCCCGGGAAAGGGCTGGGCACGCTCCTCAACCTGCGGATGCGGGGCCTGCTCGCCTGGTGGGTCCGGCGGGGCTACTACCTGATGACCATGCCCGGCTGGGACCGCCGGCTCCGCATCCTGGCGGACTGGGCGGTCGCGCTGGTCGCCCGGCCGGACGTCGGAAAGATCGACCTTGATGCCGAGACCGCCCGGTTCGTCCGGGACCACCTGTCCGGCAGCACCGAATCTGCCTCGAACAGCCGGCCGGAGCCGGTCGAGGCGAACTCGGCCTCCCCGCGAACCCATTCGTGAAGGCGAACCCATGAGCGCGTTCAAGAAGATCCTCGTCCCCACCGACTTCTCGCCGGCCGCGGCGGAGGCGTTCCGGGTCGCGGTCTCGCTCGCCCGCACGTCACGCACGAGGTCGTCGTGTCCGGCCGGGTCTCGGCGGCGGGAATCGTCGAGAGGCTGGAGAAGTTCGGGTGCGACCTCGTCGTGATCGGGTCGCACGGGCACGGGCGGTTGCGCCGGCTGCTCCGCGGGAGCCTGACGGACGAAGTCGTCCGTAACGCCCGCTGCCCGGTGCTGGTCGTCAAGGCCCCGCCCGCACACCCGCCGGCCCCGGCAAAGCCCTTACCCGCCCAGGTCGGCAGAACCGCGTGAACCATGCAAGTTCCCGAAACCGGACTAATCAGCGCATTCGGCGTAAAGCCACCGCTTCATCTCGCCGATATGGGTGATGATGCCGGTCGTCAGAGCGACCGACACGACCCCCTCCTGCACCGCGGGGCCGGGCCATGACGTACCGCGCGATCACCGTTCGGCGGCTCCTGATCGCCGGAGCCGCCGCGTCCTCCGTGGGCGGGTGTGGCGGGCCGGAGCGCTATGGCCAGTCGTTCGGCCACCGGGTTCTGCCGCCACCCGTTGCGGCGAGTCAGCTGCCCACAAGACCGCCTGATGGCGGCGGGGTGAAGCAGGCGCGCGCCGACCTTCCCGCGGCCGACCCGGTGCCGGCGTCGCCCGCGCTGGGCGAACCTCCACCCGCGGTCACCGACGGCCGGAATGCACCCGGGCCGGTCTCGCTCGCGGACGCCATCGCCCTCGCATTCCGCCTTCAGCCACGGCTCAGGGTGTTCCTCGAAGGAGTCGTCCAGGCCAGGGGGGCTGAAACCGTCGCGGTCGCCCCGTTCCTCCCGTCGGCCGTTGCGGGGTACTCGGTGGGGGGATTCGACCTGAACGCCGGCGGGGCCCCGGTCGGAGTCGGCACGGGCACCCCGAACTTCACGTTCCTGCCGTTCACCGGCGCAATACCAGTCGGGCTGAACCTGAACACCGGCTACGAACTGGCCGAGATGCGGGTCCAGTGGCTCCTCGCGGACTTCGGCCGGCGGATGGGCCGGTACCGCCAGGCCCAGCTCGGGGTGGACGTCGCCCAGCTCCAGACCGACCGGGCGTTCCAAACGGTCGCGAACGACGTCGCCCTCGCCTACTACCAGGTACTCCGGGCCCGGAGCCTGAAGCGGATCGCCGAGGAGGCGGTCCGCCGGGCCGAGGAGGACCTCGACGTGGCCAAAAAATTGGCGAAGGGTGGGGTGGTCGAGCGGGAGAAGGTGCTGCGGGCCGAAGTCGTCGTCGCCCAGGCCCGGCGGGGGCTGGACGCCGCCGAGGCCGGGGCCGGCGTCGCGGTGGCGGCGCTGAACCTGGCGATCGGGCTGAACGTGAGTGCGCCGACCGAAGTGCTCGGTACCCCGGATCTGCCGGAGTTCGGGCTGACTCTCGCGGACTGTCTGGGGGAGGCGGTCTCCCTGCGGCGGGAGCTGGAGGTCGCCCGGGTGTCGATCCAGTCGGCTCAGGCCGGCGGGCGGGTCGCCCGGGCCGAGTTCCGGCCGAAGGTCATGGCCGGGGGCTCGCTCATCGACTTCCAGCAGTCCGCCCCCCGCGGGCACACCGACCTGGCGGTCGGGTTCATTAAACTGGAGTGGGGGCTGTTCGAGGGCGGGCGGCGGGTCGGCGAGGTCCGGATCGCCGACTCGAAGACGCGGGCGGCCGCCGCCCAGGCGGAGGCGCTGGCCGACACGATCGCGTTCCAGGTGAACGAGGCCTACCGCCAGCAGGTCGCCGCCCGCCGGGGGATCGACCACTCGAAGCCGGCGGTCGAGCAGGCCCGGGAAGCGTACCGGCTGCTCCGGGCCCGGGCCGCGAAGGGGGACGCGACGCCCGCCGAGGTGACCGAGGCCGAGACGGCCCTGACCCGGGCCGAGCAGGACTATCTGAACTCCACCTACGACTACCTGACGGCCCTGACCCGGCTGACCTTCGCGATCGGCCTCCCGCCGCTCCCCACGGGTACGAGCCTCCCGGCCCTACCCGGCCGCCACTGACGACGCGGCCCACACCCAGGAGACACGCCGTGAGTAGTGCCCCGGTCCCCGGTCCCCCCGCCCCGGCGCCGCCCCCGGGGCCCGACAATTCCCGTTCGAGGTGGCGGTGGCCCCGCCGGGCGGGCGGCGTCGTCGCCCTGGTTGCGGCCGCCGCCGTCGCGTTCCCGGCGGCCGCCGAATGGGTCGCGTTCCGCCGGGGCCACTCCCTCACCGACGACGCCTTCGTCGAGGCCCACGTCGTGAACGTCGCCCCGGAGGCCGTCTCCGGGCGCATTGTTCGCTTCACCATTGACGAGAACGACCGGGTCGAGGCCGGCCAGGTGCTCGCGGAGATCGACCCCACCCCGTACCGCGACCAGGTCGAAGTCGCGAAGGCGAAGCTGGCGACGGCCGGGGCGGAGCTGAAGCGGCAGGAGATTTCCCTCGCCAAACTCCGGACGGACGTACCGCTCCAGATCGAGATCGCGAAGCGGACCCTCGCCGCCGCCCGGGCGGACCAGGCGCGGGCCGCGGAGTCGCTCAAGGTGACCGAGGACGAGGTCGAGCGGGGGATCGAGGAGGCCCGGGCGGCCCTGGACGCGGCGAAGGCCGACTTCGCCCTGGCCCAGATCGAGTACGACCGGTTCGCCGACCTGTACAAGCAGGACGCGGTGCCCCAGCGGAAGTGGCAGGAGGTGACCCGGACCCGGGACGCGGCCGCCGCCCACGTCCGGCTGGACGAGGCGAAGCTGGCCAAGGCCCAGGGGGACCGGGGCAAAATCGCGGTCGCCCGCAAGACCCTGGAGGCGGCCGGGGCGGAGGTCGGGAAGGCGGAGAAGTCGGTGGACCTGGCCGAGACCGGCAACGAGCAGATCGCCGAGACCGAGCAACTGGTGGTGGTGAAGCGGCACACCGCCGAGGAGGGCCGGCGGGCCGTGGCGTCGGCCCAGGACACGCTCGCCTACTCCAGGATCCGGGCCCCGTTCCCGGGCGTGGTCGTCCGCCGGGCGCGAAACCTGGGGGACTTCGCCTCGCCCGGCGTCGCGGTCCTGAGCCTGTACAACCCGGACCTGCTGTACGTCACCGCGAACCTGGAGGAGACCCGGCTCCGGGGGGTCTCCCCGGGGAACGGGGTGCGGCTCGACGTCGACGCGTTCCACGAGCCGTTCCGCGGCCGGGTGGTGTGGGTCAACAAGTCCACGGGCGCCCAGTTCTCCCTGATGCCGCGGAACGTGGTGAGCGGGGAGTTCACGAAGGTGGTGCAGCGGGTGCCGGTCCGGATCGCGATCGAGAAGGACGACCGGTGGCCGCAGTTGCGAGCCGGGCTCTCGGTGCGGGTGGCGATCGAGCACGGCCCCGGCGACCCGGCGTGGGCCGACCGGGCGGCCCGCGAGATGACCGCACTGGAGACGAAGTACAACCTCCCGGAAAAATGACCCGCGCCGAAGACCGACCCCATGAGTACCGCCACCCCGCCGGCCCCGTCCACCCAGGCGCCCGAGCACGTCCAGCGCCTGCTCGCGGCCGTGGCGGTGGTGCCCGTCCTGGCCAGCGTCTACCAGACACTCGTCCTGACCGACGTGACCTCGGATGTGATCCGCAAGGGGATCGAGGCCGACTCGTACCGGATGCTCTGGACGACCGTCGCCTGGGGCGTGTCCGTGATCTACGGGGTGTTCGGAGGCCTGGCGTGCATGGCCCGGTACGGGGCCCGGTCGGTCCTCATGCTCGGGCTTGCCCTGTTCGCCGTCGGGAACCTGCTCTGCGGGGCCGCGACCGACGTGGCCACCCTCTGCGGCGCGAAGCTGGTCGAGGGGGTCGGCAAGGGGATGGTGATCGTCCTGTGCCGCTCGACCCTGTACAAGCAGTTCGACCGGGCCGTTCTCGTGGCGATCGGCATCTACGGCGTGGTCGCCTACGCGACCCGGCCGACCACCCCGCTGTTCACCGCGTACGTCAACGACGCGCTCTCCTGGCGGTGGGTCTTCTGGGTCAACGTCCCGATCGCCCTCGTCGGGCTCGGCCTGGTCCGCGCGTTCTTCCGCCCGGACCGCCCGCCGAAGCCGCTCCCGCTGCGGATCGACTGGGTCGCCGTCACCCTGCTTGCCGGGTGGGTGGCCGGCCTGGCCTTCGTGCTCGGGTGGTACCGGAAGTGGGGCGGGTGGACGGCGGACGAGTTCGCGGCGGCCGCCGTCGCCGCGGTGGTGCTGCCGGTCCTGCTCGCCATCCGGGTGTGGGGCGGGTCCAGCCCGGACGAGCACCTGAGGCGAATCCTGAAGGTTCGTGGGTATCTCCTCGCGATGTCTACCCGCATGCTCCTGCTGCTGAACCTGCTCGCGGTGCTCACCGTGATCGCGGTTTACATGGTGAGCCTCCGGGACTACCCGCGGGAGGTGGCCGGCGAGGTGCTCGCCTGGGCGGCCGGCCCGATGGCGGTGAGCACCCTCCTGACCACGGTGTTCCACCGCCGGGCTCTGCGGCCGGTCTGGCTGTTCGTCGGGGCGCTCGGAAGCTCGGCGTGCGTCTGGTGGATGTCGTCGGTCGACAACTTCACGTCGAAGGAAGATCTGTCGCTGATGCTCGCGGTGTGGGGCGGGTTCGTCGGGCTGCTCCCGCCGGTCTTCCTCACCGACGAGGTCGAGGTTCTCGACCCGCGGGACGCCCTCTACGTCGGGGCGCTTGCGATCGTGTGTCTCGTGATCCCGCTTATCCTGGTGCCGACGCTCGCCCAGACGACGGTGTCCGAGTGGACCGACCGGGCGGAGGACGCTCAGCGGCAGAACCTGCGGGAGGAGCGGCCAGCGGTGCGGGATGCCGCCGCCGCGGTGGCCGACGACTACCGGCAGCGTGGTGCGACGCCGGCGGAGGCCCAGGAGCTCGCCGGCGTCGCCCTCGGGGCTTATGTGAAGGTTGAGTCGGCCGCCCGCGGGGTCCAGAGCGGGCTGCGGTTCCTGAGCCTGGTGACCGGGGGTCTCGGGCTCGCCGTCGGCCTGGTCCGGTGGCTCGCCCCGGGCATTCCCTTGAGGAAGGTCACCCGGTGACAGCGGGTTGGGAGTCTAACCCGGATGTCTCACCGCGGAGGCCGCAGAGAGCGCAGAGGAAAGGCCGGATCGAAGTTCGGACCCGGGCCTATGATCCGTCGGGCGGAGGAGCCCCGCCCCCCCTGTTCGTCGAACGCCGGTCCGGATTCTCCTTTGCGTCCTCCGCGCTCTCCGCGGTGAGAAATCCGGGTTAATCGTACTCACATCCAGTCTCCTCGGGAGCTGGTAGCCCGGTCGGGGCCGTGTCACGCCGGCTGGGTGAGCGACTCGCACTTGGCCGCGATGCAGCCCAGCAGATCGTCCCAGGACTTGACGAAGGACCTCGTCCCCTCGTCCTGCAACCGGGCCGCCAGGGCGCCGGAGTCGATCCCGGCCCGGGCGAACCGGGCCAGTACGTCCTCGCAGTCCCCGCCGTCGGCCGGGAGCGCCGGCCCGATGTCGCCGTGGTCGGCGAACGCCTTCAGGGTGCCCTCGGGCATGGTGTTGACCGTGAACGGGGCGGCGAGCGACTTGACGTACAGGACGTCCGACGCCTTCGGGTCCTTGGTCCCGGTGCTCGCCCAGAGCAGCCGTTGCGGACGGGCCCCGGCGTGGAACGCCCGCTGCCACCGGGGCGAGGCGAGCAGGTCGCGGTACTTCTTGTACGTCCGCATCGCGACCGCGATCCCGAGCCGGTCCTCCAGTCCGTCCGGGGCGCGGCCCATGACGGCCCCGTTCCACCGGCTGACGAACACCGACGCCACCGACCCGACGACCGGGTCCCGACCGGCGGCGATCCGCCGCTCGATCCCCCGGAGGTATGCCTCGGCGGCGGCGGCGTACTGTTCGCGGGAGAACAGGAGCGTGACGTTCACGGGGACCCCCGCGAACACGGCCTCCTCGATCGCCGGCAGGCCCTCGGGAGTGCCGGGGATCTTGATGAACAGGTTCGGCCGGCCGGCCCGGGCGTGTAGCTCGCGGGCGGCCGCGACGGTGCCGTGGTGTCCCGGGCGAGCCGCGGGGACACTTCCAGCGACACCCACCCGTCGAGCCCGCCGGTCCGGTCGTAGATCGGGCGAAACAGGTCGGCAGCCTGGGTCAGGTCCTCCAGGGCCAGCTCGAAGAAGAGCGCCTCGCCCGCCTTCCCTTCCAGCGCCTTCCGGCGGATGGCCGCGTCGTAGTCCGGGCTGTTCTTGATCGCGTGGTCGAAGATCGTGGGGTTGGAGGTGAGGCCGGTGACGGAATACTCGTCGACGTACCGGCGGAGGGTGCCGCCCGTCAGCAGATTGCGGGTAATGTTGTCCAGGCAGAGGCTCTGGCCGAGGTCGTGTAGTCGTGCGGTCGGTCGCATGGGTCCATCTCGGAAAAGGGCGAGTCCGGGGTCAACAGCTGGCCCAACTGCCGGTCGGGTGTAGACCACGGTGCCGAACTACCCGGTCAACCCCCCAGCCGGCTCCCCGCGTCCCGGTCGGCCAGGACCATTGCGTTGTCCTGGCGGACGCGGCCGGCCGGGATGCTCGGGTCGGCGGCCTTCAGCCGGGCGAGCATCCCGGCCTTCCCCGCCCCGGTGACCAGCCACAGGACGAAACGGGCCCGGTTCAGCGCCGGGTACGTCAGGGTCATCCGGCGGCGGCCCTGGTACTCGCCGGTGACCGCGACGTCCCGGTCGGTGACGTCGAGTACCGGGTCGCCCGGGACGAGCGAGGCGGTGTGGCCGTCCGGGCCGAGCCCGAGGTGGACGAGGTCGAGGACCGGGGGCGAACCGGCGACGGCGTCGAGGGTGCGGGCGTAGCGGGTCGCGCCGGCGTCGAGGTCGGACTCGGTGACCGGCATCGGGAGGACCTGCTCGGGCCGGATCGGGGCGTGCCCGAGCAGGCTTTCGCGGAGGTGCGTGAGGTTGCGGTCCGGGTGGCCGTCCGGGGCGGCCCGCTCGTCGACCTGGGCGACGTAGATCGCGGCCCACGGGACGTCCTCGCCGGACAGGTGGCGGAGCATCAGCCAGGGGGTTGTCCCGCCGCTCACCGCGAACACGAACCGGCCGCGGGCCGCGACTGCCGTCCGGGCCGCGGCCGCCACAACCGCGGCGGCCTGGCGGGCGGCCGCGTCGGCGTCGGGAAGGATGTCGATCTTCATGCGACCCTCCAGCTGCTCGCCGCGCGGGGTGAGCGGCAGGTCGGTGAGCCCCTTGTGTCGTCCCGAAAGGGACCACGCCGTCTCCCCGTGTCGGGCCGGGTCGACCTGTGGTAGCCGCTCGTTCATCGCGCCTCGATCCGCCGTCAGGCGGTCTCCCGCCGGCTCCGGGTCAATCGACCGGGCACGGCCGGGCGTTCCAGATGTCGGCGGCGTACTCGGCGATCGTCCGGTCACTGGAAAACCGCCCCGCGTGGGCGACGTTCAGGATCGCCTTCCTGGCCCAGGCGTCCGGGTCCGCGTACAGCTCGCCCACCCGCTGCTGGGCGCGGACGTAATCCCCCAGATCGGCCAGATGCATGTAGTGGTCGCCGTGGGTGAGCAGCGTGTCCCGGATCGGGCGGAAGAGGTCCTGGTCGCCGCAGCTGAAGTGGCCCGACGCGATCAGGTCGAGGGCGGCCCGGGTCTCCGGCTCGTGATCGTAGTGCCAGTGCGGGTCGTACCACCCGCGGCTGTCCGCCACCTGCCCGGCCGTCAGACCGAACAGGAAGAAGTTCTCCTCCCCGGCCTCCCGGGCCATCTCGATCGTCGCCCCGTCCCGGGTGCCGACCGTGAGGGCCCCGTTCATCATGAACTTCATGTTGCTGGTCCCGCTCGCCTCGAAGCCCGCCGTGGAGATCTGCTCGGACACGTCGGCCGCCGGGATCAGCCGTTCGGCGAGCGACACGTTGTACTCGGGGAGGAATGGCACCTGCAGCCGGCCCCCGACGGCCGGGTCGGCGTCGACCACCGCGGCCACGCCGTTGATGAGTTTGATGATCAGCTTGGCCAGAGTGTACGCCGGGGCCGCCTTGCCGGCGAAGAAGAATGTCCGCGGGGGTACGTCGAGGTCCGGGCTCGCCCGGAGCCGGGTGTAGAGCACCACGATTTGCAGCACGTTGAGCAGCTGGCGCTTGTACTCGTGGATCCTCTTGATCTGGCAGTCGAAGAGCGCGCCCGGGTTGACGACCTGCCCGGTCGCCCCCCGGAGCCAGTCGGCGAACCGCCCCTTGGCTGCGTCCTTCGCCCGCCGGAAGCCGGTCCGGAAGGCCGGATCATCGGCCAGCGGGACGAGGTCGCGGAGCCTGGCCAGGTCAGTCACCCAGGCGTCGCCGACGGCCTCGGTGATGAGGGTGGAAAGGGCGGGGTTGCACAGGTGCAGCCAGCGGCGCGGGGTCACCCCGTTCGTCTTGTTCCCGAACCGCTCCGGGAAGAGGTCCGCGAGCTCCTTCACGGTGTGGGTGCGGAGCAACTCGGAGTGGATGGCCGCGACCCCGTTCGTGCTGTGGGTGCCGACGATCGCCAGGTTCGCCATCCGCACCTGCCGGACCGTCCCCTCCTCGATCAGACTCACCCGGGCGACCTTCTCCTCGTCGCCGGGGTGCTTCCCCCGCACGGCGTCGAGGAACCGGCGGTTGATCTCGTAGACGATCTCCAGGTGCCGCGGCAGGACCAGCTCGAACAGGGCGACCGGCCACCGCTCCAGGGCCTCCGGCAGCAGGGTGTGGTTCGTGTACGCGAGGGTGCGGACGGTCAGGTCCCAGGCCTCGTCCCAGCCGAGCCGGGCGTCGTCGAGCAGGACCCGCATCAACTCGGCGACCGCGAGCGCCGGGTGGGTGTCGTTGAGCTGGATCGCCACCTTGTCGGGCAGGGCGTGCCAGTCGTCATTCCCCGCCCTGAACCGGCGGAGGATGTCCGCGAGGGAGCAGGCGACAAGGAAATACTCCTGGACGAACCGGAGCCGGCGGCCGGCGGCGGTCGAGTCGTCCGGGTACAGGACGCGGGTGAGGTTCTCGGCCGTCACCCGGTCGAGGACGGCGCCGAAGAAGTCGCCGTGGTTGAACTCGCCGAGGTCGAAGAAGTCCGGCGAGGCGGCCCGCCACAGCCGCAGGGTGTTGATCGTCCGTCCGCCGTACCCGACGACCGGGCGGTCATACGGGACCCCCAGCAGGACCCGCGGGGTGTCGGGCTCCAGGTGCGGCCTGCCGTCGCGGATCCGGACCGAGCAGTTGAGCAGGGCCTGGACAGTCCCCCCCGGCCGGGACACCTCCCACGGGTCCGGGCTGCGGAGCCAGTTGTCCGGCCGCTCGACCTGGGAGCCGGCCTCGATCTCCTGGCGGAAGATCCCGTACTCGTACCGCAGGCCGTACCCGACGGCCGGGAGTTGCATGGTCGCCATCGAGTCCAGGAAGCAGGCGGCCAGCCGGCCGAGGCCGCCGTTGCCGAGCCCGGCGTCGGGCTCCTGCCCGGCCAGCTCCGTCAGGTCGAGCCCTTCGTGGCGCATGACCTCCCGGACGACCGGCTCGACCATCAGGTTGGTGATGTTGTTGGTGAGCGACCGGCCGATCAGGAACTCCATCGACAGGTAGTACACCCGCTTCGGGTTCGCCCGGTCGTAGGTCTGGTCGGTCTTGAGCCACCGCTGGGTGAGCAGGTCGCGAAGCGCCCGGGCGACGGCCTCGAACCGTTCCCGGAAGGTAGCCGCCTTCGACTCGACCACGTGGTCGAATACCAGCCGTCGCTCGTACGACGCATTCGGGTCACCGGCGAACCGGACCGGGCCGCACTCGTACTGCCCCGGGATGTCTGGGACCGCGCCCGCGGCGGGCTGCCGGGCGGGGGGGGCGGGCGGGATGCCCGTCCGCGAGTTCGTCAGCGGCATGGTGATTCTCCTCGTCCGGGTCGTTGGGCTCCTGATACAGCAACCCGATGAGTTTGTCCGTTTCGGGTTCCCCTCTCCCCTTGAGGGAGAGGGGTTAGGGGCAGGGCCTTCTCCCCTGCCGACGCCGTCCCCTCACCCCCGACCCCCTTTCAGGGGTAGGTCAGGTGTGGGCATAAACTGGCGGGGCATGAGGGTTCGGTATGCTGGTTGTTACCACGCAACCACTTCCGGAGTCCCCCCATGCCTCGCCACCCTCAACTGTACGCCTGGGCGGAACGGGTCGCCACCCGCTTCCCCGACCTCCCCCGGCACCAGGCCGCCGCCCCGGCCGAGTGGAGCTTCGGCATGGTCCTGGCCCACGCCTGCGGACGGACCGCCGTGGCCGTCGCCCTGGCCGCCGTCCTCGGACAGGGGGTGAATACCGCCCGCCAGCGGCTCCGGGAACTGTACCAGCCGGCCGCCCGGACGGCCGGCCGCGGGCGGACCGGGTTCGACCCGACCACCTGCTGCGGGCCCCTGGTCCGGTGGATCACCGCCGGGTGGGCCGACCGGCGGGTGGCCCTGGCCCTGGGCGTGACCAACCTGGCCGACCGGTTCCACGTCCTGACCGCCGCGGTCGTGTACCGCGGGTGTGGGACCCCGGTCGCCTGGGCCGTCCTCCCGGCGAACACCAAGGACCCGTGGAACCCGCACCGGGTCCGGCTCCTGGACCGGGTGGCCGCGGCCCTCGGGCCCGGGTGGGCGGTCCTGGTCCTGACCGACCGGGGGCTGGCGTCGGCCGACCTGTTCCGGGCCATCACCGGCCGCGGGTTCCACCCGCTCATGCGGGTCAAGGCGGGTGGGCCGTTCCTCCCGGCCGGGTGGCACCGGTTCCACCCGTCCGGGGCGTTCGCGGCCCGGGACGGGGACCGGTTCGCGGCCGCCGGGACGGCGTACAAGACGGCCCCCCTGGGGTGTCCCCTCTCGGCCTGTCGGGTGGCCGGGTGCGCGGACCCGTGGGTCCTGTTGACCGACCTCCCGGTCGGGGCCGGGGACCCGTGCGGGTACGCGTTCCGGGCCCGGGTCGGGCACGGGTTCAAGGTGCTCAAGAGCGGGGGCTGGCAATGGCACCGGACCCGGATCACGGCCCCGGACCGGGCCGACCGGATGTGGGCCGCGGTGGCGGTCGCCACCCTGTGGCTGGTCGAGGTCGGGGGGCTGGCCGAGTGCGAGCCCCGGCCGGAGACCGTCCCCCCGTTCCGGACGGCCGGTCGGCCGCGGGTCCACCGGGTGTTCCGGGTCGGGCTCGGGTTGATCCTGGCGGGGCTGTTGGCCGGTCGGGTGGCCGACGGTCGGTTCGTGCCCGAGCCGTGGCCGGCACCCGAGCCGATCCCGTCGCAAACGGAGGCCGAGTTCATGCCACACCTGACCTACCCCTGAAAGTCGCCTCCCCCCACCGCCCTCGGCCCGGGGTACCCGAACACCACGGCGACACCGTTCGGCGGAAACGCTTACCCCACAGGACCTTACGGATTCGCCCCGGAAGAATGGCCGCCCGTCGGATACGAATACGGGCCGGCCGGGGATCCGTACGGCCATTCGCACAGCAGGGGTATGGAGGGGGCGGGGGTTCCGTGCTGACCCGAGCAGAGGCCCCCTGGACGTTTTGGATCGCCGTCAGCTTTAGATCGATGTCTTAATGGCAGCTGGGCAGATCCTTCAGGTCGACGATGCCACGCACAAGGCGTCGATCGACCGGGCCCGGCACCCGCGACCGAACCCCGTCCGCACGACGTCGAGATCCGGTCGGTCGCCGGGCCAACCACCCCGCGCTTTGAGCCGTCGTTCAGGGGTGGTGGCGAGCCCCCTCCCGACCGGGGTCGGAGCCGGTGGACAGCCGGGACCAGAGCCACGCCCCGGGGCTCCTTCCGGAGGGGCTGTCCCGGGACATTCAGGAGCTGACGGAAGCTCGCCGACGCGCCTTGTTCCCGGCTTCTGTCGGCGCGTCACGACGTGGGGCTCACTCGATCGGACCGGGCTGAGAAAAGGCGCGGAGGGTGACGCACCCGACCGGCTACCGGGACCGCCGTGTGACGGGACCGGGTTACCCGCGGGGTATCCGCCGGACCGCCCGACGCCAACGAAACCGGCACCACAGCGATCCACCGGGCGACTGACGGACAACGGCGGACGGGTCGCCGGAGCCTGTCGACTGACGATGCCCCAGATTCGGCTGACGAGGGCCCAGATGACGTGGCAGGGTGTCGGATATGAACCGCCGCCGGTGGCTGCGGGCACCACGTTCGTCCTCCGGCTCGCGGCCTGGATGTCCTGCTGGGGCGTCGTCCTTCTGGGCCTGTGGGGGGGCGATCTTCGGAGGCGGGGGCGGCCTGAGTACTTGACTCCCTCCCCAAGGGCTGCACGGGCGGGGCGTCCGAGGCATGAACCCGAAGTGCCGGGCGAAGTCGCGGAACCCTTCGTTCCATTTTCCCCGGCCGGTCCCCACCTGCTTCAGGTTGTCTTTCGGGATCGGCCGCGGCCAGCCGCCGCGGTCGACGAACACGTGCCGGGGCAGTCGACAGGCGTGGCCGGGTTCATCGATGTGATCATCCCACCCGCCCCGCGCATCGTTCCGAAACAACCCGGGGGTCCATTTCAGACGAGCGGTACGGGTCCGGTTCATGCGAGCGATGACAACGTCGGCGGAAGACCGAGCCGGATCGGTTCCTGGACTGGTCCGTCCCGCTCACTGGTCAAGACGAGACCCAGGCCCGTGCCCATCAGTTCGTCTAGGGCCTGCTCCCCCAACAGTCTGATGGGCTGGCCGCGGGCAAGGATCCGGTGTTGGGCCCGGTCGCCGCCGACGACCGGCCGGGCGCCGGCCGCCGCCACCGTCTCGCACGGGACGAGGGCGTCCTGGGTCCCAAGCGGGCGCGCCTCGTCGGGCAGGATGACGCCGGCCCGCGCACCCTCGGGGTGGGCCGGATCGTTCGGGAATACGGCCCACGTGTCGGCGCCAGGAGGGTGTGCCTCGTCCCGCGGCCCGCCCCGGGTGGCCGGCTTCCGAGTATTCCAAAACTCGGCAACCGTCCCCCTTCGGTGCCCGATCGGAGGACGGCGATCGTCAGGTCCGTTCCCGGGGCGGGTGGCGTCCGGAGCGGATCACGGTCGTGGTCGAGAAGTGTCTGGCGTTCCGCCGGGGTGGGGTGGATTCTGGTCACAGGTCGGCCGTCGCGGGGGAGAGCCGGGCGGCTCCGCTCATCGGACTGCTCCGGGGCGAGTATGTTCGTGACCGCGGGACCGGGCCGCGGCGGCTGTCCGGAAGGATATCATCCGGCCGCCCCGCCGCCGCGGATGGCGGAGATCAACTCCACGTGCTGCAGGAAGGCGTCCACGCCCCCGCAGACCCGCACGGCCTCCGCGACTTGCCGGGCCGACTCGCCCCCCCCGCACGCCCCGACCACCCGATCGACCAACGCGATGTTCGCCAGTACCGCGGCGAGGTCCGCGATGGCAGCCTGTGTGGTGGCCGGCGGCAGCGGAGCGGGCACCGCCCGGGCGGCCGCCGGGACCGGCCTCCCGGCGGGGGCGGCGTGGGCCGCTTTCTTCATCTCACTGCGGATGTTCTTCGTCAGCCTCCTGACCTGCTCCGGCGGGGCGGCCAGGCCACGGGCCCGGGCCATCCGGATCACGTCGTCGGCCGGCAGGTCGAGATTGGCCGTGAGGATCGAGCGGACCACGAACGACACCGACAGGGGCTTGGCCGCCGCCGGGGCGGCTTTCCCCACCGGTCCGGTCGTCCCCGGCGGGGCTACCTTCCCGGCCTTCCGTAGGTCGCTCCGGGCGTTGTAGGCGGCCTCCCGGATGGCCTTCGGGGACGCGGTCAGGCCGCGGCCGAGGGCTTTCTTGATCACCTCGTCGGCCGGCAGGTCGGGGTCGGCGGTCAGGATATCGCGGACGACACCGCTGATGGTCTGTTGGGGCATGGGTCGGCTCCTGGGCGAGTGGTGGGATGTGGGCTGTCTTGGCGGCCGGGGCCGCCGCACTGATGGTTTTCCCCCTGCGGGCGGGCCGTGACAACGCCGAATCTGACGATTCGAGCGGATCGGCCGGCCGTGCCGGATGGGTAGTATGGCCGTGGAGGCTCTGCGGGGGGGTGGAACTGCTGTAGCCAGTGGAACCCGTGAGGTCGCGGAGGCTACCGTCGAGCTGGTGTCGTCAACGACCGACCGGCCAGTCGCGAACGCTTTCTCGATCAGCTGCCGCTGTCAGCGGGCCATGTGGCGATGTTGCGGACGTTGGAGCTGGCCTGCCACCCGAAGGCGTTCGGCCGACTGCTGAAGGCCACGAGGGGCCGGCCGGTCGTGGAGCGGAGCCGGAAGAATCGGTTCTGGGGTGCGGTGCTGGAAGCCGACGGTGTGCTGCGGGGGCGAGAACCGACTGGCCCGGCTGCTGATGGACCTGCGGGGCGATCCGTCGTACAGGTCGATCTGTACAGGGCAGATGCCGGCGGGCCGAACGACCCGGGGCGGCAGCGGTACCTGCCCCGGCAGGGGAATCTCACCAGCCGCGAGGGCTGTGGAAACGGGTCACCGGGAGGCGGCACGCCGGGCACAACAGGTCAACTCCCGGTACGGATGCCGGCGGCAGGGAGAAGTCGTCACTTGCCCTTCGTCTCGGGCTTCTGGCCGTCCGGCTCGGGCGGCTCCTTGCCGTACTTGGCCCGGTACTCGGCCGCGTACTTGTCCTTCAGGCCCGGGTCGCAGATGAAGCACTGGCTCTTCGCCCGGCGGTGCTCCTTGCACCAGTCGCCCTTGTCCTGGAACGCCTTGGCAACCTTCGGGTTGCACATGCTGCACTCCTCCTCCTTGACCCCGTGCTCGTCGCACCACCAGTCGTGGCCGCCCTCGCCTTTCGCGACCTCCTTCTTGTCCTTCTTCTCGTTGCTCCTGGCCTCCCCGCCCTTGTCGGCGGTGCCGCCGCAGCCCGCCGCCGTCAGCAACCCCGCGAACAGGGCCGCGATCACCCACGCCTTCATCATGACCGTCTGCCTCCTGGGAAAACGCCCTCAGCGGGCGAGGACCGGAACCTCTGCCGGGGCCACTTCGTGCGGCTGGCCCTCGCCCACCGCCGCGGGCGGCCGTCGCTTCGGCCGTTGGAACACGACGAACAGCACCCGCAGGACCAGGAGCGACATGACCATCGCCGAGATCACGCCGCCGATCACCACCGTCGCCAAGGGCCGCTGCACCTCCGCCCCCATGTCGGTCGAGAACGCCATCGGGACGAACCCGAGGCACGCCACCAGGGTTGTCATCAGGACCGGCCGCAGCCGGGTCACGGCCGCCTCCTCCACAGCTTGCTCCAGTGACCGACCCTTCTGGAGGAGTTGCCGGACGTAGCTGACGAGGATCATGTCGTCGAGGACCGCGACGCCCGACAGCGCGATGAACCCGATCCCCGCCGAGATCGAGAACGGCATGTCCCGGACCCACAGGGCAAAGATCCCGCCGACCCAGGCGAACGGCACCCCGGTGAACACCCGGAGGGTGTCCACCACGGTCCCGTAGGTCGCGTACAGGAGGAGGAAGATCAGCACCAGGGCGACCGGGACGACGATCAGGAGCCGTATCCTGGCCCGCTCCAGCTGCTCGAACTGCCCGCCGTAGGCGACGTGGTAGCGGCCCGGCGGCAGGGTCACCCCGGCCTTCACCCGCTGCCGTACTTCGGCCACGCAGCCGCCCAGGTCGCGGCCCCGGACGTTGCAGGTGACGACGATCCGCCGCTGGCCCCACTCGCGGGTGATGGTGGACGGGCCCTCGACGATGGTGATGTCGGCCACCCGCGACAGCGGCACCCGCTCGCCGGTCGGGGTGGGGAGCTGGATCGAGCCGACCGCCTCCGGACTTTGCCGCCACTCGTCCGGCAGCCGGACCACCAGCGGGAACCGGAACGGGCCGTCCACCACCTCGCCGAGCGGCTTCGACCCGATGCTCTCGATCAGGTCGAGGACGGCCCGGGCCGGGATGCCGTACCGGGCGATCTGGTCCTGCCTCACCGTCACCTGCATGACCGGCTGGCCGGTCACCTGCTCGACCGCGAGATCGGCCACGCCGGGAATGTCCTGCATCACCCGCCGGATCTCCTCGGCCTTGGCCGTCAGCACGTTCAGGTCGTCGCCGGACAGCTTGACGGCGAGGTCCGACCGGGTGCCGGCCAGCATCTCGTTGATCCGCATCTCGATCGGCTGGGAGAACGCGAACTTCAGCCCCGGGATCGACCGCAGTTCCTTCTCGATCCGGACCGTCAACTCGTCCTGGGTCTTCGCCCTCGTCCACCGGCTGCGGGGTTTCAGGCTGATGAAGATGTCGGTCAGCTCGACGCCCATCGGGTCGGTCGCCACCTCGGCGGTCCCGGCCCGGCTCCAGACGTGGTTGATCTCGTCGGGGAAGGCCGCGAGCAGGGCCTTCTCGACCTGGGTGTTGGTCCGGACCGACTCCTCCAGGCTGGTCCCGGCGAGCCGCACCGTCCCGAGGGCGATGGCCCCTTCCGACAGCTTCGGGACGAATTCCGACCCGAGGTTCGGGGCGACCATGCCAAAGGCGACTGCCAGCACCGTGGCCCCGAACACCAGCACCGCCAGCTTGTGGTCCATCGTCCGCTTCAGGACCGGCACGTACACCGCCTTCACCAGCCGCAGCAGGACCGGCTCGCGTTCGGAGATCCGCCGGGGCAGAAGCAGACTGGCCAGGGCCGGCATCAAGGTCATGGACAGGATCATGGACCCGGCCAGGGCGAAGATGACGGTCAGGGCCATCGGCCGGAACAACTTGCCCTCGATCCCTTCGAGGGTCAGGATCGGGAGGTAGACGATCAGGATGATGAGTTCGCCGAACAGCGTCGGCCGGCGGACCTCGGCCGCCGCGTCGCGGATCACCTCCCGGCGGCCCCTGCCCTCCGGGTTGTGGGCGAGGTGGCGGACGCAGTTCTCGACCATCACCACCGAGGAGTCCACCACCATCCCGAGGTCGATCGCCCCGAGCGACAGGAGGCTGGCCGCGATTCCGAACCGGAGCATGCCCGAGAAGGCGAAGAGCATCGACAGCGGGATCGCCAGGGCGACGATGAACGCGGCCCGGAGGTTGCCCAGGAACAGGAACAGGACCGAGACGACCAGCAGCCCGCCCTCGAACAGGTTGGCCCGGACGGTGTCGATGACGTAGTCCACCAGTTCGGTGCGGTCGTAGACCGGCTCGACCTTCACGCCGCCGGGCAACGTCCCCTTCACCTCGTCCAGCCGGTTCTTCAGCCCCCACGTCACCTCGTGCGAGTTCTCCCCCATCGTCATGAAGCCCAGGCCCAGGACGACCTCCCCCGTCCCGTCCGCCGTCACCGCCCCGCGGCGGACCTCGTGTCCGATCCGCACCTCGGCCACGTCGCCGACCAGCACCGGCACCCCGTCCTTCACCACGATCGGGATGTTCCGGATCTCCCCCAGGGTGGTCGTCCGGCCTACCCCGTGGACGAGCAGCATCCCGCTCCCCCGGTCGATCACCCCGCCGCCGACGTTCTGGTTGTTCTCGCGGATCGCGGCGGTCACCCGGTCGAACGTCAGCCCGTATTTGGCCAGCTTCGCGGGGTCGATCCGCGCCTGGTACTGCCGCTCGAACCCGCCCCAGGAGTTGACCTCGGCCACCCCCTTCACCCGCCGCAGCTGCGGACGGACGACCCAGTCGTGGATGGTGCGGAGTTCGGTCACGTCGTCCCCCTTGCCGGTGACGACGTAGTGGAACACCTCTCCCAGGCCGGTGCTGACCGGCCCCATCTTCGGGCGGTCCAGCCCCTGCGGCAGCTGGACCGCCGTCAGCCGCTCGGTCACCAGCTGGCGGGCGAAGTAGATGTCCGTCCCGTCCTCGAAGATCACGACCACCTGGGACAGGCCGAACTTCGAGATCGACCGCATCTGCTGGATCTTCGGCAGGCCACTCAGGGCCTGCTCGACGGGGAATGTGATCTGCTGCTCGACCTCGGTCGGCCCGAGGGCCGGGGCGGCGGTGTTGATCTGGACCTGCACCGGGGTGGTGTCGGGGAAGGCGTCGACGTCGAGGTAACGCAGGGACACCCCGCCGGCCGCCGCCAGGGCGGCCGCCCCGAGGATGACCAGCCAGCGGTACGTCAGCGAGAAGTCGATGATCGCTTTCAGCACGGCAGCCTCCCGGTCACTTCTTGCTGTGGCAAGCACAGCCCTCACCCAGGCTGCCCCGCAACAGTTCTGTCAAGAGGAGGCCGCTCCCCTTGGTGACGACCAGTTCGCCCGGCAGGACGCCGGCGATGATCTCGGTGCTCTTCCCGTCCTTCGCCCCGACGCGGACTTTGCGGACGTGGAACACCTTGGGCGAGCCGTCCGTCAGGTAGTCCTTGTCGCGGACGAAGACGACGTGGCAGCAGCCCTCCCACTGGACCGCCTCGTTCGGGACGGACACGACCTTCTCCTCCTCGCGGAGGATCACCCGCCCCGAGCCGAAGGTGTTGGCCCGGTGCCTCCCCTCGGGGTCGGCGATGTCGGCCCGGACCTTCACCGTGCGGGTCTTGGGATCGGCCTGGGTGCTGATCCAGGCGAGCCGGCCGGCCAGTTCCTCATGGCCCGCGTCCGGCCGGAACCGCACCGGGTGGCCGACCTTCAGCCGTGGGGCGTCCTCGCCCTTTACGTCGAAGGTGAGCCACAGGGATCGCGTGTCCACCACCTCGAACAGGATGCGGCTGGCGTCCACCACCTCGCCCGCCACCACCTCCCGGGACACGACCACCCCGTCCATCGGGGCGACCAGCGGCAGAAGGTTCGAGGTCGTCGTCCGGGGGTCCAGGGTCCGGGCCACGGCCGCGGGGATGCCGGCGAAGGGGAGCCGGGTCTTGAGCTGGTCGGCCGTCGTGCCCCGGGGGTCGGGCTCGTCCAGAGGGAGGCCCAGGTTGACGATGGCCTGCCGGGCCGCGTCAAGCCGGATCTGGGCCTCCTGGACGGCGGCCTCGACCTCGCGGACGCGGGCGGGCGGGACGGCCCCGCCGGACTGCTGGATGCTCGCCGCCGTCTGCGTCTTCAGCTGGAGCAGGGCGAACGCCTGGAGCAGTTCGGCCTTGGCCTTGCCGACCTCGGCGGCATCGACCAGGGCGAGCACGTCGCCGGCCTTGACGCCCTCACCCAGGTGCCGGAAGACCCGCCAGACGGTGCCGGGGGACCGGCTCGACAGGTGGGCCACCCGCGTCTGGTCGTATCCGACCTCGCCCGGTGCGGCGACGAACTCCAGGACCGGGGCCGTCCACACCGGCTCGACCGCGATCCCGGCCTTGTCGGCGTCCCGGGCGGTGGCGAACTGAAGCCGCCGCTGGTGGGACCGGCAGATGGGGTTGTTCTCAGCCCGCGGGGTGAAGTCCAGGGACCGCCGGGCCCGGTCGAGGTCGGCGGCGGTGACCGCCGGCTTCTTCGGAAGCTGGGCCAGTTCCGGGTTGCACAGTGTACATTCGGGGACGCCGTGCCGCTCGCACCAGCCCCGGGCTTTGGCCCGGGGCATGAGGGTCGGGTCGCACTCGACGCACCCCGACTCGGGGACGCCGTGCTCCCCGCACCAGTCGTCCTTCTCCGTGACGTGGCCGTTTAAGTCCGAGAACTTCGGCATCCTCCACCCGCTGTGGTGGCCGTACCAGCCCACTGCCCCGGCCAGGGCCAGGACAACGACGGTCGGTAACGCCTCACCCACATGACCGGCCACGGCCCCGAATCCGCTCCGCGGACGGGACGGCCGGGGGTGCGGGCCTCGTGCCGGGGCGGTCGGTTCGATCACGCTCATGCTGGTGACGGGCTCACTCATGCGTGTTCCCCATCCAAGGTTCGTCGGACGCCGGACGCGGACCCGGGACGGGGCCCGCCGTTGTGCGGGTGGTCGCCAGTTGGCAGGCTGAGAAAGTGGAACAACGGGCGGGTGCGAGCGGCGACGAAGCCGTACCCGCGGACCGAAGCGGCGTAGACGGGGGGTCCTAAATGACGAGGGTGCAGTGTGCCAGGTAGAGCGGAGGGGCGGAGGCCCAGTTCGCAGAAGTGGTGATCGACGGCCCGGAAACAAGTACAACTTCGAGGGGCAGGCCCCTAACCACCTCAACCGGCGGCAGTAGGTGGACGGGCGACGCGGTCGGCTCGACCCATTTGAACCGATCCACCCCCGCCGAGGCGGGGCAGCCGGGCGTGTGCGAGTCGTCTTGCGGGACCGGGCACGGGGGTGGGGCCGGCTCACCGGATCGGGCGGCGGCGTCGCCTGTACAGTGCCGGTGGGAACAGCACCCGGTCTCGTTCAGGACGGCCGGCCCGGTGTGGCCGGCCTCGACGGGTTCCTGACCGGACGGCGACGGGTGCCCCCGCTCGCCGGCCTTGCACAGGCAGAAGCCGGTCGGCTGGAGAAGTGGTACGCAGGCCACCAGCATCAGCACGCGGGCCAGGATCGACAACGCCGGTCTCCGAACATATTTCATGTAGCGGGCAGCATACGCGAATCGCCGATGTGGGTCAATTCCACCAATGGGTTGTCCATTCAAATGTTCTGTCGTCATCCGGCGTACCATCTTGGTATAACTGGTTCACCCGCCCCCAGAGTCCAACGGCTCACCGGACCGTCCGCCGCGTGCGTCTCCGCCAGACCGCGACCAGAGTAGGCGTGGGCCGGACATGAAGATCCTGATCGTCGAGGATGACCCGAAGAATGCCTCCTTCCTGTCCCGGGGGCTGGCCGAGAACGGGATTACTTTCGATGTCGCCGGGCGGGGTGACGAGGGCCTCGGCATGGCCCGCACCGCCGCCTACGACCTCGTCATCCTCGACGTCATGCTCCCCCGGGTAGACGGGTCGACGATTCTGGCCGCAATCCGCGAGACCGGGCGGGAAACCCCGGTCCTTTACCTGACCGCCCGGGACGGGGTCGAGGACCGAGTCCGGGGGCTCGAGCTTGGGACCGACGACTACCTCGCCAAGCCGTTCGCGTTCGCCGAACTCCTCGCCCGGGTACGGTCGGTCCTCCGCCGCAGCCCGGCCCGCCAGCCCGACACAGTCCGGGTGGCCGACCTGGAACTCGACGCTCGACGCGGAGGTCACGCCGCGGTTTGCGCGGGGTGAGGATCTGAACATTTGTTACCGATGGGTCGTTTCCGGAACGGCCTGCCGGGGCGGTCGGCGAAGAAGCGGTGGAGGCGGTCATCCTCACTCGGCACGGCCGCCCCCAGCTGCAGGATCGACTCCGCCCCTCCCGGGCGGGTCCAATACTTCTGCTTGCTCTTGACCCGGGCGTTGAACTCCCCCACCAGCGACTCCACCAGGCTACTCGTCGCCGGTAGCCCCTCCCGCCGG
>JAQGHQ010000289.1 GCA_028288765.1 Gemmataceae bacterium
CACCCTCGACGACGAGTACGTCGAGCGGGCCTGCCCGGACCGGGCCGACTGGTACACGGCCACCGACTCCGACGAGATCTGCGTCCTCGAATTCTCCGACCGCGACCACAAACGCGGCATGCTCGCCCACGCCCCGGTGCTTAGCGACCCGGACGTCATCCGGTTCGTGGCCGAGAGCACCACCCCGACCCACCGGCTCCACGTCCGACGCCACATCCGGTTCCACACCCGCGACGTCGTCCCCGCCGAGTGGGGCGAGGTCACGGTCCGGTCGGACCGGCTGGTGAAGCGGTACCTGCACCTGTTCGAGACCCGCCTGGCCGGGCAAGCACTGACCGGCCCGTTCCAGGAGGAAGTCGAACGGTGGCTCAACCCCGGGGCCGGGACGCCTCTCGGCGGGGATTCGGCCGCCGTCCGGGCCGTCCGCTGGCTGGCCCGGCCAGCGTACAGGTTTCTGCACTACCCCCTCTACCGGTACGCGGGCCGGCTCAATGCCGAGCTCATCCACCTGCGGACCCTGCTCCACCTGACCCGGGTCCAACTCGCAGCCGCGACGAAGCGGTTGGAGCTGGTGGAACAGACCCAGGCCGATGAGGACGCGGCGGGTTACAGCCCCCGGGGGACCGGCCACCTGTCGAACGGGATGGCCAAAAAAGTCGGTTGATAACTTGGCCGAATGAAATCAACAGGCCATCAAATCCCTGCGGCCGCAACTGCACGCCGGGGGATTCGGCGGTCGGGATCGGACGGCCGACTGCCGCACCCGCGCACGTCTCCACAAAGCGGAAGAACACGGGCACGCCGTTAAGCCGATGCGGATCGCCCAATCATAATCCATCTCAACCCGCGAACGAGCCCCGGCGTGCGTGTTCACGACTCTCGGGGATTGATTCCCGCTGGGCGCGTCCGCACGGATGGGTCCAAGGAGAATAGAACCTGCGAACGCCATAACCAGCAGAGAGCATTTGAGCCCGAGTGAACGGTCCGAGCGAGGGTGGCCGGTCCGGATAAGGCTGCCACCCACGTATACTCTGCGCGGTCAGGAATCAGACATCGCTCCCTGGATCCCACGCCATGCGTGGTCAGAGACGATCCGAGTATTGACAGGATAAACGGGATCGGGTGGTGCCCTGCTAATGTTGCACACCCTCGATTATCCAGCGAAATCCGAGAGGTGTTCGGACCCGTCTCGCTGGACGCGACACCGGCTCTGCTTCCCTCGTGCCCACGCGGGGCGAGGGCACGAGGGGGAGGGGAGCACCGGGGGGAAGGTGGGGTGGCGACCGAGACGGGTCGGTCTTCTCCTCTTGCGTCGCGGGGGCCGGACCACCCGGCCGGGATCCGGTCGCCCGGTCCGTCCGACGGTCGGTCGGGGTGACCGCGGCACGCGCCCTTTCCGACCGCTCTCCGACCGACCCAGGGCCGGGGATCCGGTCGTGGCAGGATTTGTCAGTGTTTGGCAGCCCCAGGGCCGGTTTTTCCTCCTCCGGTGCCCGCCTCCCCACCCCCGGCTCGGCCCCGGGGGCGGGAGGGGTCCGCGGACCTCCCGGCCCGGGCCCGCCCGACGGCGGAGGCGGACCTCCCACCGCGGGCTCCTGGTTCGTCGGGTGGTCGGGCGGCCGCCCCGCCTCCGGGCCGTCGCCGGGCCCCGGGTCGTCCTCGTCCGGGTCGTCCTCCGGGGGTGGCGGGTACTCCCCGAACCGGGCCTTGTGCTTGGTGATCCGCTCCAGGGCGGTCACCCGGTCCTCGAGCTCGACCTGGTCCCGCATCTTGAGGGTCAGGTCGACCACCGCCTTGGCGGCCTTGAACCCGACGTGCGGGTTCGGGTGCCGGACCAACTGGGTCAGCTTGTAGCAGGCGTCGGTGAGCCCGGTGGTGAGCATCCCGTAGCCCGGGGACAGGGCGGCCGCCTGGGTCGCGCTGAGGCGGTCCCGGAAGGTCGGGTTATTGAGCCGGCGGAAGACGGTCCGCTCGCTGACGTGGGCGACCCGGGCGGCGTCGGGGATGGTGTCCCCGTAGGCGAGGCGGCGGATCAGGACCTCGTCCGCGTACTCCTTGCTCGGGGTGGGCATGGGGCCCTCCGGGTGGCGGGGGTGTCGGGCGCGGCCGGGGGCCGGCCGGAGAACCGGCCAAACAAGATGCATAGTAGTGCAAGGCCATTTGTAGTGCAATACAGAGATGCGGAGAATTTCTCGCCCGGGGGTGTGGGCCGCTCGCCCCGCGGGCGGACCACACGGAAACCCCTGGGTGGCGGGCGATCGAGGTCGAACACCTCGCTCTCGGCTGCTCCCGGGATAACGGGCTGTCGACGCCGGGATGCGGGGGGAGCGATTGTCGCGTCGAGCGAGACGTCTCGCTTCCCGCCCGCAATTTCGATTTACGTCATCAGGTCGTTGATTGCCGCACGGATGAGTTTGAGAAACGTTCGGCCGGCAGGGATGACAAGAAGTTGTGCGGGGTGGAAAGACCAGTCGAGTGGGACGTGCAGCTCCCCGCCGGCGTCTTCCCACGGATACTCACAGTTGTCAGGGCGGGTCCCGCCACGTTTGACCGCGGGAGCGAGCACCTCAACTTCTTGCGCGAGATGCTTGGCATGGCGAAGAACCCATTTCGCCTGGGGCCCGGTAAGGTTCAACGAGACCGCCGTCTGGCGAAGTACGACCGGAAGGCTCCCGGCGACGTAGGCGTGACTGGTCTGCAGGGCAGACGGGTCCGTACCCTCGCCGCAGAGGTGAGCCTTCACCAGTTTCTCGCAGGCCATCTGCAAGAACTGGAGCTTGTGACAGACCTCGACCGCGGGTTCAGGTTCCAGTGCCTGGAACGTCTTGAAGTCGGCATCCGCCTGCCGGGCGTAGCCGTGCGACCACTGGGCGCTGGTCGCCATCAAATGAGATCCACCCCGAGGACGGAAGATTTCGGCAGTTCCTCGCCGATTTTCCAACCAGCCGGAAGTTTCAGTTCGTCTGCCTTGATCTTCTCGAACTCAGCGGGCGTCACCTCGACGATGACCGACGGGTACGGGATACCGCTGGCGGGGGCGGGGCCGAAGTTCAGCGGCATGACCCCGGACGGTACGGTGGTCGTGTTCACTTCCAGCAACTTGATCGGCTCGGCTTCGCTGACCTCAACCTCGGCCGACCCTTTGATGCGGAAGATCCGCGTCAGCCCGTCCTCAACTTGGTAGTGCTTCCTGGCCAGGTTCCTCGCGGCTTCGTCCTTGGACGACATGGTGTTCCTTCCTCTCGGTCCGGATCGAGTCCCGGCCGGCACTCGCGGTGTCGCTCCGAAATAGATTTATACACGATGCTTCGGCCGGGCGTCATCAAGGGCTCGGCGGAGAGCAGTGGGACGTCACCCGTTCATAGTAAGGTGTTCGGCAGGAGTAAAGCGACCCGCAGAATGACGAAGACACGGGGGCCGAGGCGTCTTGTAGGGCACGCACCGCGTGCCGTTTCGCTAACAAACCCCGGCACGCAGTGCGTGCCCTACGAAGCGGGTAGATCTTCTCCTGCTGCTTGCCTAACAGTGCCGCCATCCGAGCGACAACGTCGGCTCGGATTCGTCTTTTGGGCTCAGTCGTGTAGTTTGGGATGATCGACCGAGTCGACGAGCTGATCCCTCGGTGAAGGCGGTCGGGCCGCCTCACGCCTTCCAGAACCGCACCAGCTCGTGCCGCATGAAGTGCCACAGCCCGCGGGCGGCGAGCCAGCTCTTCGTCGCCTTGGCCCGGCGGCCGGTCGCGTACCGCACCGCCCCCTGCACCATCTTCATCACGCACTGCACCGGGGCGTCCACCGTCACCAACGTCTTGTAGACCGCCAGCGCGGCCGGGCTCGCCCCCGCCTTCCGGAAGTACCGCACGTACCCGATCGCCACGTTCGGGGCCGCGAACCCGATGTTCTTCCGGCTCGACACCCGGCCGTAATGCACCACCTCCACGCTGCCCACGTACACCAGCGGCCGCCGCTGGCCGACCTGCGTCGACAGGTCAATGTCCTCGCCCCCGAACCGGTACTGTTCGTCCCACCGCCCGCTGTCCTCGAACACCGCGCGGGGCAGGAACACCGCCGCCCCCATCAGCACCTCGACCGGCCGCACCCCGTTCGGGTCGAACGAGTCCCGGCGGTACTCGTAGTACGCCCGGCGGAACAGCCCGGTCCACCGCAGGAGACTCACCCGGTGGAGCAGGGCTGCGAGCGTCGGCCGGCGGCGGTACGAGATCTGGAACGCCCCGTCCGACCCTCGTAGCCGCGGCCCCACCATCCCGACCGACGGGTTCGCCTCCGCGAAGTCGAGGAACTGTCGCAGCGTGTTCGGCGGGACCACCGTGTCGTTGTTCAGGAAAAACAGATACCGCCCGCGGGCCAGGGTCGCGGCCTGGTTGTTCGCGATCGAGAACCCGCGGTTCTCCGCGTTCCGGACCAGTGCGACCTGCGGGAACTCGGCCGCGACCATCTCCGCCGCCCCGTCGGACGAGGCGTTGTCCACCACCACCACCTCGAACGGCACCCCCTGGTCGTGGTGGAACAGCGACTCCAGGCACCGGCGGAGCAGCCCGACGCAGTTCCAGTTCGCGATGCAAACGGAGACGGCAGGGGCGGTCGCGTCTAACTTCTGGGTCGGCAACAGGGCGGTGTCGGTCGGTGTGGGCAGAACCTGCGGCATAACGGCTTCCTGCGGTGCCCGCTCGGGAGGGATCGGGCCGGTCGATTCCGTTCGACACTGGCGGGACACTGGCGGGACCGGGCCCCGCCAGAAGATGCGTATTTACCACCTTCCCGCAACGGGTGTCAATTGCGACGCCGCCGCGGTCGGCACGAGCTTCCCCTGGGACCGCAATCGTCCCGGCCACTCTTCGACGGGCCACCGGCTGAGCCTCTCGCGATCTCGGCGGCAAGAAGCGGCCGGGATGGCCGCGGTCCCGGGGGAGATCAGCTGGTCGGCACCTCGACCGCGAGCTCGAAAAAGTGCTCTTTCCCCGACACGACCTCGCGGACCACTGTCGACCGATCCGGCCGCCGCAACTGCAAGGGGAATCCGGGCTTCCCGTCCCGCAAGGCCGCGCCCGCCGAGGGCGGCGGGGCGATCGCCACTCGATACCACCCGGGCGGGACGCTCGGCCCGCCGTCCAACACCAGCTGGAAAGTGCCGTCCGGTCCGGTTTCCCCACGGACCGGCTTCCCGCTCGACCCGTGGTCCGGGTCGGGGGCGAACACGACCAGCCCGCCGGCCACCGGCTGCCCCTGGAATGTGACCCGGCCGCGGACCGTGGTCGGCCCGGCCGGAGTGGACGAGCTGCACCCCCCGGGTAGGGATACGAGCGCCACCCCGACAGCAAGGGAACCGAATGCGACCAGCAGTCGGACGAGGACCTGCATGGCGAGCCACCCTGGACGGAGAACCTATCGACCCACCTCCTACAATCGGCGGACCCGGCCCGACCGGTTCAACCGAACCTGTTCCCGGCGATCCAAGGCCCCATTTCGGTGGCGTCAGACCATTACTGCACGAAGAAATCGAGGTAGGGCAAAGGGTTAGGCATGTCGTAGTTGATGGCCACCCGAACGCTCTGACCTACCTCCCGGTGGTGGAAAAACACGAGATGGAAGAGGTTTCGACAGGATAACACGATCGAGCCCGATTCCAAATCGCGATCCGGGTTCATCCTGATCATCTTGTCCCGATGGCGGTTCCGCTCCTCGGGCCTGTGCATGGCTGGTTGTTCGCACACGGGGGACCGGCGGAGCTCATCACCCAGAGAGCGGTAGCAGTTGTGACTCGGCTATCCCCGGTCGGGCTGACGACCGGGTAGTCCATTTCCCCCCAAATCGGTCCGGTTGCGCACGCCCCAAGAACACTTCCAGAACCCCCGAACCATACACGCCTTCCGGCAAGATGACCGAGGTGATTAGTTAAGATTGGTTAAGATTTGCGGGGTTCCGACCGGCGCGCGTCCTCCTGGACGACTCAACCCGGCAGTGGTTAACTCTCGTTAACTCGCTAACTATACATTTGTACAGATATAGTCTCGCGACCTCCAAGCGGCAGGACGCATGCCGTGAACTTGTCTACCGAGTTGAGCTAGTTACACTTGAAATATTCCCATAATGGAATATGTTACTCGCATGGCACGCTCGGCAACAACTTCGGACGCCTTCAACGCGGTCGCGGAACCACAGCGACGCCGGATCCTCAACCTGCTCACTCAAGGCGAGCGGTCGGTGAACGACGTCGCCGGGTCCCTCTGTCTCAAGCAGCCTCAAGCCTCCAAGCACTTGCGGGTGTTGAAAGAGGTCGGCCTCGTCAGTGTGCGAGGCTCGGGGCAGCAGCGGCTGTACAAGCTGAACGGCGAAGGCCTCAAGCCCATCCACGATTGGGTCAAGACATTCGAACGGTTCTGGAATGAGAGCTTCGATCGCCTGGCCGATTACCTCAACGAGCTACAAACCCGGGAACAGTCGAATGAGCACAAAGAATGACTCCGCGGCGGACACCTCGGACCGGGAAATCGTCATCACGCGCGTAATCGACGCGCCGCGGGACCTCGTGTTCTCGGCGTGGACCGATCCCGAGCACGTGTCGCGGTGGTGGGGGCCGCGGGGCTTTACGACCACGACGTCCAGGATGGACGTGAGCCCGGGCGGCGTCTGGCGGTTCGTCATGCACGGCCCCGACGGCCGCGACTATCAGAACAAGATCGTCTTCTCCGAGGTCGTGAAACCCGAGCGCCTCGTCTACGCCCACGGCGGGGACGACGAGGGCGAACCCGTGAACTTTCACGTGACGGTGACCTTCGAAGACCAGGCCGGCAAGACCAAGCTCACCATGCGGAGCCTCTTCCCGTCGGCCGAGGAACGCGACCGGGTGGTCCGGGAGTACGGGGCCGTCGAGGGTGGGAACCAGACCCTCGCCCGTCTTGCGGAGCACCTGACGAAGATGGGTTGACAGACGACTTGTGGATCGCGGCAAGGTGGACGAATATCCGAACGATTTCCAACACCAACGGGTGAATAACCATGGGCGAAAAAACGAGCAGCGCCCTGACGGTGACGCTGCCCTCGGATCGGGAGATCGTCTTGACGCGCATCTTCGAGGCGCCTCGCGGGCTCGTCTTCGAGGCGATGACCAGGCCCGAGCACCTCGCGCGGTGGTGGGGGCCGCGGGGGTCCAAGCTGACCGTCTGCGAAATCGACCTTCGCCCGGGAGGTGCCTGGCGCTACGTCCTTCGCGGGCCCGACGGCATCGACTACCCGTTCAAGGGCGTCTACCGGGAGATCGTGCGGCCCGAACGGATCGTCACCACCGAATGCTTCGACAACCCGAGCATCGGGAGCCCCGAGTGGCTCGCGACGATGGTTCTGGAAGAACACGACGGCCGGACGAAGATGATGACCACCTGTCTCCACCCGTCGGTTGAGGCTCGCGACGGGCATCTCAAGTCGGGGATGGAGGGAGGGGCGGGCGAAACCCTGGACCGCCTCGAAGAGCTCCTCCGGACGATGGCATGAACGCCTCCGCACGAGCAACGGCAAACCGGTGGGGCCGGGTCCATTCGTGTAAAGAAACGAGCCCGGCTCCCTCTTCAAGTCTAGGCTTCTTCGACACTTACGAAGTGTTTTCTGAAATCGACGGCGCGCCTGTCGATCCTGCTGGCCCCCGTTCGACAAGACAGTAGTGTCGGGGCTGAGTTGGGCGAGGCAATCCGGGGGGGGCCCTACGATCCTGGTCCAGTAGAGGCCGCCCTGCGTGGCGGCCCGAGCGACCCGAGCTTTTCAACACAACAACACCGTCTCTAAGAAGCAGTGCAAGTGCCAACGTGGGACTTAAGAACAAGCCCTATTAGTCCTGGGAGCGTTCGCGTGGAAATCTACATCGGAATCGCCGTCCTTGTCGTCGTTCTGTTCGCCGCGTTGCTGATCTACATCGGCACCCGCCCGGCGAGTTTCCACATCGAGCGGAGCGCCCAGATCGACGCGCCCGGCGATGTCGTCTTCTCGATCATCAACGACTTGCACCAGTGGGGCCGGTGGTCTCCCTACGACAAGCGCGACCCGGCCATGCAGAAGACCTTCGAGGGCTCCCCCACAGGCCCCGGGGCCGTCTATAGCTGGAACGGAAACGGCAAGGTGGGGGCGGGACGCATGACGATTCTGGAGAGCAAGCCCGGCGCGCTCGTCTCCATGAAACTCGAATTCTTCAGGCCGTTTAAGGGGACAAACCAGGTGAGGTTCAGGCTCGTCCCCTCCGGGGCCGGAACCCGGGTCAGCTGGATCATGGACGGGAAGTACACCTTCATGACCAAGGCATTCTCGCTCGTCATGGACATGGACAAAATGATCGGCAAGGACTTCGAGCAGGGCCTCGCCAACCTCAACACCGTGGCGCATGCCGAGCGGCAGAGCGCCGGGGGCACTGCGTAAACACGGGAGAGGCGGGGTGAGGGCAACGGACGAACCCGCGGCGGAAGCACCAGGGAGCCCCGTCATGCCTGTGTCCGGAGGCGAGGACGACCGGTTATTCCGCGACGCGGTGATGGGCCTCGAGCGGGGCGACTTTTCGCGTCTGGAACAGCTATTTGATGTGGACCCGTCGCTCGCCCGGCGCCGATGTCGTATCGTCGCGTGGTACGAGCAAGGGAATTTTGACGACGAGCCGAGGGCACTGGCGGAAGCATTCACCTGCGCGTGCTTTAACGGTCGATCCCATGTTGCCGATTTCCTGCTGGAGAAGGGGGTTGATCCGGCGGCCGGCGTGAACACCGGGCTGACCGCCTTTCACTGGGCCGCGAATCGTGGGCACCTGGACACCGTCCAGCTGCTCATCGAACGGAAAGCCCCACTGGAAATTGAGAACATGTACGGCGGGACGGTGCTCGGGTGTGCGGTATGGTCTGCCATCAACGAGCCCAGGGTTAACCACCTTCCCATCATCGACGCGTTGATCGACGCGGGTGCAAGACTGGACGCCGCCGGCTATCCCACGGGGAACGAGCGCGTCGACGAACTGCTGCGGCGCCGGGGCGCGACGGCGTGAGCGAGGCGGGAGAGAACTCCGGACTACAACGCGGGCGAGGTGCTTGCCGGCGGCAGCTCCAGAAACTCGGGAGGAGGACGTAATGAGCGGAGTACGGGTTCTGGTGGGTACGCGGAAGGGCGCGTTCGTCCTGACATCGGACGGCAAGCGCGACCGGTGGGACGTCAGCGGCCCCCACTTCGGGGGCTGGGAGATCTACCACCTGAAGGGCTCGCCCGTCGACCCGAACCGGCTGTACGCGTCGCAGACCAGCGGCTGGTTCGGGCAGCTGATCCAGCGCTCCAACGACGGCGGCAAGACGTGGGACCCCGTGGGCAACAAGTTCGTGTACGACGGCGTGCCCGGCACGCACCAGTGGTACGACGGCACCCCGCACCCCTGGGAGTTCAAGCGCGTCTGGCACCTCGAACCGTCGCTGACCGATCCGGACACGGTTTACGCCGGGGCCGAAGACGCCGCCCTGTTCCGTTCGACCGACGCCGGCCAGACGTGGCAGGAACTCTCCGGCCTGCGCGGCCACGGCTCGGGGCCCCGGTGGCAGCCGGGCGCCGGCGGGATGTGCCT
The DNA here is from genome assembly GCA_028288765.1 of Gemmataceae bacterium. Classification (GTDB taxonomy): domain Bacteria; phylum Planctomycetota; class Planctomycetia; order Gemmatales; family Gemmataceae; genus Urbifossiella. Next base: position 9,598 of record JAQGHQ010000289.1, read on the forward strand.
GCACACGATCCTCCTGGACCCGAGCGACCCCGCCCGGATCTACATCGCCATCTCGGCCGCGGGCGCCTTCCGGACCGACGACGCCGGCAAGACGTGGAAGCCGATCAACCGCGGGCTGCATTCGAAGTACATCCCCGACCCGGCGGCCGAGGTCGGCCACTGCGTCCACCGCATCGCGATGCACCGGGCGCGCCCGGGCGTGCTGTTCATGCAGAAGCACTGGGACGTCATGCGGAGCGACGACGCCGGCGACTCGTGGCAGGAGGTCAGCGGGAACCTGCCGACCGACTTCGGGTTCGTGATCGACGTCCACGCGCACGAGCCGAACACCATCTACGTGGTGCCGATCAAGAGCGACTCGGAGCACTATCCGCCCGACGGCGCGCTGCGCGTGTACCGCAGCCGGACCGGCGGGAACGAGTGGGAGGCACTCACGACCGGCCTGCCCCAGCGCGACTGCTACGTGAACGTGTTGCGCGACGCGATGGCCGTCGACTCGCTCGATTCGTGCGGCGTGTATTTCGGCACCACCGGCGGCCAGGTGTACGCGTCGGCCGACGCCGGCGACAGCTGGGCGCCCATCGTCTCCCATCTCCCGGCCGTGGTGTCCGTGGAGGTCCAGACACTGCCATGATCCGAGTCGTGCTCCCGGCCCACCTGCGGACGCTGGCGCGTGTCGACGGCGAGGTGCTGGTCGCCGTCGAGGGTTCGGCCACGCAGCGATCGGTTCTCGACGCGCTCGAGGCCCGGTACCCGATGCTGGGCGGGACGATCCGCGACCACGTCACCCACCAGCGCCGGCCGTTCCTGCGGTTCTTCGCCTGCGAAGAGGATGTGTCCCACGAGCTGCCGGACGCCCCGTTGCCCGACGCGGTCGCGTCGGGGGCGGAGCCGTTTTGGATCGTGGGGGCCATTGCGGGCGGCTGAGGAATATGTGCAAAGGCGACCGGCAGGGAATCCGATACCCCCAGCCGGCTTCGCCCGAGGCCGGCCTCGGCGGTGTGGTCGAGAGGCCCTCCGGCTCCCCGCTGGGTGCTTTGTCGAAACCCTCGAGCGATCAGCGAATCTGGGATTTCAGCCTGAAAGGCTGGGCCAGCATAGCCCAGGGCAACGCCCTGGGTTCTTGAGCCATCGACTCTCTTTCCCGGCCCCCCGGCCCCCGGCCCCCCGGTTGCCCAGGGCGTTGCCCTGGGCTATGCTGTCCCACCCCTTCGGGGTGAAGACCGAGGCCGGACCGAGGATCTCGACAAAACACCCAACGGGGAGAGGGCCCCAACCGATCGACGCGGTACGGGTCACTTTTCACCCCCCGCTCGCCAATGCGCGGCACGCACCGCGTTCGTCACCGCGGCCCGGGTGGCATTGAGCCGTCCGCGCACGCCGCCGCGCGTCCCAGGAGAAGCTCGCGCTCGCGGGCGTTGCGCGTGAGCGCTGCCGCGCGCTCGAACTCCGCGCGGGCCTCGGCGGGGCGGCCGAGCCTGGCGAGGAAGTCGCCGCGCACGCTGGGCAAGAGGTGGTAGCCCTTGAGCGACGGCTCCGCCGTCAGCGCGTCGACGAGATCGAGGCCGGCTTGTGGGCCGAAGGCCATCGCGACCGCCACCGCCCGGTTCAGCTCCACGACGGGGGACGGCGCGAGCTGGGCGAGCGACTCGTAGAGCGCCGCGATGCGCGCCCAGTCCGTTTCCGCCGGGGCCCGCGCCCGCGCGTGACAGGCGGCGATCGCGGCCTGGAGGGAATACGACCCGAGCGTGCCGCCGAGCTTCTCGGCCCGCTCGAGCGCGGCGAGCCCGCGGCGGATGAGGAGCTGATCCCAGAGCGCGCGGTTCTGGTCGAAGAGCCGGATGGGTTCGCCCGCCGGGCCCACCCGCGCCCGCGCCCGCGACGCCTGGATCTCCATGAGCGCGACCAGGCCGTGGACCTCGGGCTCGCGCGGGGCGAGCCCGGCCAGGATCCGGCCGAGACGGAGCGCGTCCTCGCACAGCGCCGGGCGCATCCAGTCGTCACCGGCGGTCGCCGTGTAGCCCTCGTTGAAGACGAGGTAAATGACCTCGAGCACCGACGACAGCCGGGCCGCGAGCTCGGCCCCGCGGGGGACCTCGAAGGGGACTTTCTTTTCGGTGAGGGTCCGCTTGGCCCGGACGATGCGCTGGGCGACCGTCGGCTCCGGGACAAGGAACGCCCGCGCGATCTCCTCGGTCGTCAGCCCGCCGAGCAGGCGGAGGGTGAGCGCGACGCGGGACTCGGTGGAGAGGACCGGGTGGCAGGCCGTGAACACGAGACGGAGGAGGTCGTCGCCGATGTCGTCGTCGAGGGCCGCGTCGAGGTCCGGCGCGGTTCCCCCTTGCCCGGCCTTCAACCCGCGGCCGATCTCCTCGTGCTTGCGCTCGATGAGTTTGGTGCGGCGCACGAGGTCGATCGCCCGGTGCTTGGCGGTGGCCATGAGCCAGGCGCCCGGGTTGTCCGGGACGCCCGCCTCCGGCCACTGCTCAAGCGCGGCCACGAGGGCGTCGTGGGCGAGGTCCTCGGCCAGGCCGACGTCGCGCACGACCCGCGCGAGCCCGGCGATGAGCCGGGGGGACTCGATCCGCCAGACCGCGTCGATCGTGCGGTGGGTGTCGGAAGCCGTCATGGCGACCGATCACACCATCTTCGACCCGCCGGTGCAAGCCCCGTTGAGCCGCGGGCCCGGCGTCACGCCCCCGGGCGCTGCCCGGCCTGCGCCTGCATCTCGGGAAATCCCGCCGCCGCCTGCTGGACGTCGGCGGGGAAGTCCGCGAACTCCTGCACCTGCCGGACCTCGATCACCTCGTTGTCCGATCCGGGGCAGCGCTTGGCCCACTCGATCGCCTCGTCCCGCGACTTCACCTGGATCATCCAGTACCCGCCGACGACCTCTTTCGCCTCGGTGAACGGCCCGTCGGTCACCGCGGGCTTCCCGCCGGCGAACGAGACGCGGGCGCCCGCCGACGGGGGGTGGAGGCCGTCGAGGGCGAGCAGCACTCCCGCCTTCTGCAGGTCCTCGTTGTACTTCATCATCGCGGCAACGGCCTTGGCGTCCGGCATGGTGCCCGGCGCGGCCGTCTCGTAGCCCTTGGGAATCATCAGCATCATGAACCGCATCGTCGTGTCTCCTTTAAGTCGGCGCGGTGATCGTCCGCACCACACCCTGGGTCTAATACCGGAACCCGGTGAGGGTGTTCGGTATCAGGACTGGGGTCGTGGCCGCCGGCCGGCGCCTCGAACACCTCGATAACCTCGCTGGGTTTGAATCGGCGATTTCCTCGGACGTCAACTTGCCCTGTTGAGATCCCATATGGGGAGGATTTCTTGTAGGGTGGGTCGAGTCGTCGAGGCCCACCGTGATTAACACCGGTGGGTCGAGTCGTCGAGGCCCACCCTACAAAACCCACAATTTCAACCGAGCACCCGAAGGGCTGAAGACCGGTTCCCAGAACCTCCCGCGGGTTTCAACACGGCAACGTCAACTCGAAAGGGGCGGCCGCCCGGCCGCCTCATGCGGCCGCCCGGCGGAACGGAATGAGGACGCGGAGCCGGGGTTCGCGCAGGAAAAGCCCGACCCAGACCAGCACGCCGAAAATGGCCCCGAAGGCCACCGGGAAGGCCGAATCCTCGACCCGGACGTGCGTCGCGACGGCACCCCCGAGGTAGCCGGTCAACAGGATCGCGCCGAGAACGGACGTCGGCGGAAGCGCGTACACCACGGTACAGGCCAGGAGCAGGACCCCGATGTCGGGGACGATGTGCTCGGGAATCCCGAGTTTGGCGCACGCCTCCACCACCGGAGGCGGCATGAACAGTTTTGCTACCCCGTCGAAGACCAGGAACAGGACGCAGAGCGCGCTGATCCCGCGCCCGGCCCAGACCATCGTTTTCGAGACGGGAACAGGTTGAGAACTCGTCGCCATCGAAGGTTTCCTTCTCGGTTCGGTTGAACGAAGCGGCGGCCGCCACCCGGCCGCGACCGCCGCGTCACGACGACTTTTGCTTCTCGACCTGGGCGCGGAGGCGCTCCTCCTGCTCCTTGAGCTCCGGGGTGAGCGCGGCGCCGAAGTCCGGCGCCTCGAACACCTGGCGGATCTCGATCTCGGCCTCCCCCTGGAGGGGACTGGGGCAACGCTTGACCCACTCGATCGCCTCGTCCTTCGATTTCACCTGCCAGAGCCAGAAGCCGGCAATCAGCTCCTTCGCCTCGGTGAACGGCCCGTCGACCACGGTCCGCTTGTCGCCCGAGAATTTGACCCGCGCGCCCTTCGAGCTCGGGTGGAGTCCTTCGCCCGCGAGCATCACGCCGGCTTTCACCAGCTCTTCGTTGAACTTCCCCATCTCGGTCAGCAGCTTCTCGTCCGGGAGGACACCCGCCTCCGTGTTCTTGTCGGCCTTGATAATAATCATGAATCGCATCGTGGTTCTCCAGTTCGGTTCGATTTCACACCGGGGTGCGGGGGCGGAATCGGCGATTCACCCCTGATTGTCAACCCGACACGGACCGACGTCCGTCGCCTCGTAAACCTGGCGGATCTCGCTCTCACCGTCGCCCGCCACTTTGAGGAATCGCTTGGCCAGTTCGACCGCCTCGTCCTTCGACTTCACCTGGACCAGCGCGAAGCCGGCGATCAGCTCCTTCGCCTCGGTGAACGGTCCGTCGGTCACGGTGACCTTTCCCCGGGCGGATCGTACAAGCGCGCCCTTCGAGCTGGGTTGGCACCCCTCGGTCGCGAGCAACACGCCGGTCTTCGTCATCTCCTCGATGAACTTCCCCATTTCGGCCATTTCCTCCTGGCTGGGGGGAACGCCCGCCTCCGAGTTCTTCGAGTCGGCGGGCCGGTACAGCATCAGGAATCGCATCGGAAATTCTCCTCGTCGCTTTCTGGTTCGGGGCTGGGCTTCCGGCCGGTCTCGACCAGCTGAACCCGGGTTCTACTGTCGCATCGAACGAGAGGGGGCGGGATCGACAGCCTCAAGGAGCTTTCTTGGAAAGTTTTTATAGGTGTCGACCACGATTCGACTTAATCCGTCCGTTGGGGTGTGGTTCGTGACGCCGCCGCTGATGCACCAGCTGGTCGAGAAGTGGATGGACAACGCGGAGGCCCACCTATCGGGCGTGCGGATCGCCGGTGGGGAAACGAAAAAACCCGGGGGCTGGCCCCGGGTCCCGGACACGTCATCGCGGGTGCAGTCACCCGGTCTTGTCGAGGTCGATCACGATCTCGGCCGTGCTCGAATTGATCTCGACCACGAACGGGGACTTCGCGGCGTCGAACTTCCCGCCGAACTGGTCCCTCCTGTTCTTCATCAGCTCGATCGCCACCCGGTACTTACCCGGGGGCATCCCTTTCCCGTTCTTTCCGGCCGGCCGGAACGTCCCGGCCGCCTGGTCTACCTCCGCCGCGTAATAGTCGGTCGGCAGCTTGCCGTCCGGGAATATGGGGACGAAGAGGATCTGGACCACCTCCCCGGTCTGCGGGAGGAACGGCTGGCCGTTCTTGACCAGCCGGCCCTGCGTCCGGAGCATTCCGTCCCCGCACCCGACGGCCAGCAGGCACAGCGCCGCGGCGGCCGGCGTCAAAACCCGTTGCATGGCGTGCCCTCCGGTTACCAGTCGCTGTCGAGGACCTGACCGTCCGACTTGGACAACAGCCGGACCCACGAGATCTGGCTGATCGAGTCCTTGATGAACCGGACGCTCCCGTCCGCCTGGCACGTGTTCACCCCGCCGGTGTGCTGGCTCCGGGACATGCCCGAGGTCATCGAGCTACCGGACGTGGTGCAGCCCATCTTGTTGAGCTGGGCGGTCTGGGGGGAGCAGTACGTCGACCCGTCCTGCAACTCGTCCCCGCCGTCGGCGGCCGTCCCCCCGAGCGTGTTGTTCGGGGTCGGGTTGTACCCGGCCCGGCCGGCGTTCACGACGCTCGCCCCGGGGAACCCCATCGCCCACACCCCGCGGGGGTCGATGGCCGACAGCCCGGCCCGGAGTTCGGCCACCATGATGGTGTTCGACGTCCCGTCGGTGATGTCCAACAGCTTGGCCCCGTAGTTGGTGGACATCACCGGGCTCGACACCATCCCGTACGTCATCGGGATGCCGGCCTGCACGGTCGTGTACGTCGCCCCGCCGCTGACGTGGTCGTAGTCCTCGTACCCGGCAGTCACCCCGTAGTTCCCCCGGGCCCACCCGTTCGCCGCCCCGGGCACGTTCGGGTTGTTGAACGGCTGCTGGTTGTACGAGTCGGACGGGCAGGTAAACGGCTTGACGGTGGTCCCGACGACCACCCGCCAGGTGCTACTGTTGACCCCGGCCGGCGGCGGCCCGGTGGGAGGAGTCGGGACCGCCACCCCCGGGAAGGACATAACGTTCGCCTGAGTGTGCAGGGCGTTCTGCTCGATGTACGGGAGCAGCAACACCGCCCAGTTCGGCCCGAACGGGCCGGTGTAGTCCAGGTTCGAGCCGCTGTTCTGCTTGGCCCACGGCACCTGGGACGCGGGCGGGAGCTTGCCGTAGCTGCTCTCGTAGTTCATCAGCCCGAGGCCGATCTGCTTGGCGTTGTTCGAGCAACTCGCCCGGGCGGCGGCCTCGCGGACCTTCTGGACGGCGGGGAGGAGGAGGCCGATCAGGATCGCGATGATCGCGATCACCACCAACAGCTCGATCAGCGTGAAACCCGAAGACTTGCTCGACAGTTTCGGCAATCGAGGCACGGGCGACCTCCAGTCGCAACTCGGTGGGGCGAATTCAGGGAGGGTGGAATGACGGACGGATTACAGTCCGTGGTCGGCCGGCGACCAACGGCGGACGGATGCGGAGATGATATCGTGATAGTGGATCCCGAACGCGAAGATCGCCGGAGCAATATGAGAAGGTTCGATGTGTATAGTAAAGCTGCGACTCGATTAGAGCTGCGTCTCGGCCACCTCGAGGGCCCGGAACAGGCTCATCGCCTTGTTCACCGTCTCCTGGTACTCGGCCGCCGGGACGCTGTCGGCCACGATCCCCGCCCCGGCCTGGACGTAGGCCGTCGTCCCCAGGATCACCATCGTCCGCAGGGCGATGCAGGTGTCCATATTCCCGCTGAAGTCCACGTACCCCACGGCCCCCCCGTACGGGCCCCGGCGGTGCGGCTCCAGCTCGTCGATGACCTCCATCGCCCGGACCTTCGGGGCCCCGCTCAGCGTCCCCGCCGGGAGGCTCGCCCGCAGCGCGTCGAACGCCGTCTTGTCCGGCAACAGCTGCCCGGTCACCGTACTCGACAGGTGCATCACGTGGCTGTACCGCTCCACCGCGAGGAGGTCGCCGATCTTCACACTCCCGAGCTGACTCACCCGGCCGACGTCGTTCCGGGCCAGGTCCACCAGCATGATGTGCTCGGCCCGCTCCTTCGGGTCGGCCAGCAGCTCCTCGGCCAGCAGCCGGTCCTCGTCCGGGGTCGCCCCGCGGGGCCGCGTCCCCGCGAGCGGCCGGTTCGTGATCTCCCCGTTCTCCACCCGGCACATGATCTCCGGCGACGCCCCGACGAGCGTGACCGCGCCGGCCCGCAGGTAGAACATGAACGGGGACGGGTTCACCACCCGCAACGCCCGGTAGACGTCGAACGGCTTTGCCGTCGTCTCCGTCTTGAACCGTTGGCTCAGGACCACCTGGAAGATGTCCCCGGCGTTGATGTACTCCACCGCCTTGCGGACCGCCGCCTCGAACCCGGGCCGGGTGAAGTTCGACTCGGCCCGGGCGAGCGGCGGGGGTGCCCCCCCCGAGTTCCCCATCCCCGGGTCGATGTCGGTGAGCTTGATGTCCGCCGGCTCGTGCTGGAGCCGCCCGACCAGCTCGTCCACCCGCCGGCAGGCGTCCGTGTACGCCGCCCGCAGGTCTTCCTCCTCCGGCTCCCGACTCGCGACCCGGTACCCGGTCAGGTCCGCGTTCGCGACGACGGCCACCGTCTTCGCGACGTGGTCGAAGATGACCATCCGGTCGTACAGCGCGAAGCACAGGTCGGGGATCTTCCGGTCGTCCGGCGGGGCGTTCGGGAGCTCCTCGACGTACCGGACGGTGTCGTACCCGGCGTACCCGACCGCCCCGCCACAGAACCGCGGGAGCCCGGGCAGGTGCGGGGCGGTGTACAGGCCGATGAAGTCTTCCAGCGCCTTCAGCGGGTCCTCGGGGGACGCCTCGACCCGGGTCCCGTCAGGCTTGGTCACCGAGATGTTGCGGCCGGCCGCCTGGAACTGCATGAACGGCCCGGACCCGAGGAAGCTGTACCGGCCGATCCGCTCGCCGCCGACCACGCTCTCGAACAGGAACGACCAGTCGCCGTCCTCGACCTTGCGGAACGCGGACACGGGCGTGAGGCTGTCGCCGGTCAGCCGGCGGTACACCGGGACAACGCTGTGGCTGCGGGCCAATTCAGCGAACTGGTCGAACGGCGGAAAGTGGGGCATGGGGTATCGGCGTCCGCGGGTCTGGGGAACGATGCTGGTGTATACCGGCCCGGACGGGGGAACAGGTTCCGCCGCCCGAGACAGCGCCCGCCGCCGCCCGGAATTTTCATATTTTCGGCCCCGGACCGCTTGAACCTCACGTTACGTCAGGCCGTACCATGCCCGCGTCGGACGGGATCTTCCCTGGGAGCGCGGCCGTCTCGGCCGCCGGGGCAGCGAAGCGGCCGAGACGGCCGCGCCCAGGGAAAGACCCGGCAGAGGGTCGCATCATGCCGCAGACGAACCCGGGCCAGCTCTGGAAGGTCGGGGAGCTGGCCGGGCGGACGGGTTTGACCGTCCGCACCCTGCACCACTACGACGCGATCGGGCTCCTGTCCCCGTCGGGCCGGACGGGGTCCGCCCACGGGTCCGGGCACCGGCTCTACACCGCGGCGGACGTGGCCCGACTGCAACAGGTGCTGTCGCTCAAAGCCCTCGGGTTCAGCCTGGAACAGGTCAGCGAGTACCTGTCCCGGGGCGACTACGACCCGCGGCAGGTGGTCCGGCTGCACCTGGAGCGGGTGCGGGCCCAGGCCGCCGAGCTGAGAGAGATCACGGCCCGGCTCACGGCCCTGGCCGACGCGCTCGACCGGCAGGAGGTGGTCTCCGCCGACGAGTTCCTGAACACCATCGAGGGGATGACCATGTTGGACAAGTACTACACCCCGGAGCAGCTGGAGCAGATCAAGGCCCGGGGGGAGCAGGTGGGCGAAGAGCGGATCCGGGAGGTGGAGGCCGAATGGCCCAGGCTGATGGCCGCGGTCCAGGCCGAGATGGACGCCGGGACCGACCCGGCCGACCCGAAGGTGCAGGCGTTCGCCCACAAGTGGGTGTCGCTGGTGAACGAGTTCACCGGCGGCGACCCGGGGATCACCGCGTCGCTGCGGAAGATGTACGAGACCGAGGACCGGATCCACACGATGGACGTGAAGGCGATGCGGCCGATGTTCGAGTACATGAACAAGGCCTTCGCGGCGGCCGGGATCAAGCTGCCCGGGGCGTGACGGGCCAAAAGACAGAAGACGGAATGGCCGCAAAAAGGCACGAAAAAGCACGAAAAGAAGAAATGATTTTCTTATTCCCTCGTTCCCACGCTCCGCGTGGGAATGAGCCTTGCCCGCTCTGCGGGGTGGACCAACCCACCCCGGGTGACGTTAGTCGAGTCCCCGGGAACGCGCTCGGACCGTCTCGGCCACGACGCAGAGCGTCGAAGAGGGCATTCCCCCGCGGAGCGTGGGAACGAGGGGATGAATTTCTTATGTCTTTTCGTGCTTTTTCGTGCCTTTTTTGTGGCCATTCTGCTTTTTCGGCTGTTTCTCCCACTCACTCCAGGTGCGTGAACCGCCACCCGCGCTCGCGGGCCAGATACTCGGCGACGTGCCGGCGGTGGCACTCGGCGACCTTCTTCTCGGCGCACAGCAGGCAGACCGGGCCGGGCACGTCGGCCGTGAGCCGGTCGAACAGGAGTGGTCCGGCCCGGTCCAGGAAGTCGGCGTACCGGGTCGGCCAGTCGTCGTAGCCGAGGAACAGGTTGCCGAGCTCGGGGAGCGACACGTAGCCGACCCCGGCCTTCGCGAGGAGCCCGGCGATGCCCTTGTCGGGCTCCCTCGCCTTCGCGTAGCTCCCCACACTCGCCTTGTCCGGCCGGAGCCGGACGTCGACTACCGTCTTCACGCCGTTGGCGGCGAGCAGCTGCGCGAACGCGTCCGGCTTCCGCCCGCCGTAGCCGATGGTGAACGCGGCCGTCATCCTCATTGCCTCCGACCGGTCCGGCGGGTCCGCCGTGGGCTGTAGACGTGGAACATACCGGGTATCAGATCGGGAGGATGCGGACCCGGTTGCGGGCGGAATCGACGACCACCAAGGCTCCGCTTCGGAGGTCGGACTCGCACTGTCGGAGGGCAGCCACGACCGGGTTTCCCAACGCCGTGGGGAAGGTGTCTTCACCGCGGACGAGGACGACGCTCGGGCCCGTAGCGTGGGTCTGGGCGAGGATGGCACCAAAGTCCAGGTCGTGCGTGAGAACGACGTGATCGTTATTCCGGGCCCACTCCATGATTTCCGGATCGAGCGCCCGCACGTCCCCCACCGTCGACCAGTGCGCCGCCGCGTGCCCGTGCCGGGCGAGAAATGGAACCCAGTCCGGGGACAGGTTCATGTCCACCAGGACCGAGAAACTCACGACACCACCAGCGGCTGCTCGCGCTCTTCCAGCCGCCACGCGGCGTATGCCAGCGACTGGTCGATATCGCCCGCTTCGAGATACGGATAAGCTTTGAGAATCTCGTCCCGCGATCGGCCCGCGGCCATCAGCCCGAGGATCATGCCCGCCGTCACCCGCATCCCGCGGATGCACGGCTTCCCGCCCATTTGTCGGGGGTCGTGGGTGATGCGGTCGAAAGTCATCGGACGCCTCCGTCGGGTAGCCGCCATTCTACCAAACGAAACCGGGGGCTCGCGCCCCCGGTCGAACCGCACTCGGGGGGCTCACGTCCCCCGCCCGCCAAGAGACATCACACCAGCTCTTCCACCCGGGCCCGCTCGTCGAGGATGTACATCGGCCGGCCGGCCCCGTTCAGGAAGGTCTGGGCCGGGTCGATCCCGATCGCCTGGTAGATCGTGCTCAGCAGGTGCGGGACCTTGTACGGCCGGTCCTTCGGGTACTCGCCGCGGGCGGAGCTGGACCCGACCGCCTGCCCCATCTTCAGCCCGCCGCCGGCCACCAGGGCGCTCATCACCGGCGACCAGTGGTCGCGGCCGGCGTCGCTCCCGTTGATCTTCGGGGTCCGCCCGAACTCGCCCCACACCACCGTGATCACGTCGTCCTGCATCCCCCGCTCGTGCAGGTCCTCGATCAGGCTCGCGATCCCGCGGTCCAGCTCCGGCAGCTGGTGCTTGAGGGTCTTGAAGTTGCCGCTGTGCGTGTCCCACCCGCCGTAGCTGAGGGTCACGCACCCGACCCCGGCCTCGACCAGCCGGCGGGTCGTCAGGAACTGTTCGATCCCCTTGTACCGGTCGCGGGTCCGGGACGATTCCTGCTTCAGGTCGAGCGCCTTCCGCACCACCCCGGACGCGATCATGTCGAACGCCCGGCCGTTGAACGCGTCCATCCCCTTCATCGTCCCGCTCGCGTCGATCTCCCGGCGGGCGGTGTCGAACTGGCCGAGCAGCGTCTTCCGGTCGCCCATCTTGTCGGCGGTCAGCCCGCCGCCCAGCTGGAGGTTCTGGACGCCCGGGCCCTCCGCGGTGAACGGCCGGTGGGAGATCCCGAGGAACCCCGGCTCGGTCCCGAGGCCCATCCCGCGCAGGCTGACGAACGGCGGGACGTCCGCGTTCGCCCCGGCCCGGAGCTTCGAGATCACCGACCCGATCGACGGGTGCTGGCCGCCGGTCGCGGCCCGGTTCACCTGCTCCGTGTACCCGGTCATCACGTACGAGTCGCTGTGCTCGTCGTTCGCCACGAGGGAGCGGACGATCGCCAGCTTGTCCATCATCCGGGCCTGGAGCGGGAAGTGCTCGCTGACCTGGATGCCCGGGACGGTGGTGGCGATCGGCTTGAACTCGCCGCGGAACTCGGCCGGGGCCTCGGGCTTCAGGTCGTACATGTCGATGTGCGACGGCCCGCCCGGCAGGTAGATCATAATCACCGACTTGTTCGCGGTCGGCCGGCCCGGCCCGGCCTCGGCCTTCGCCCGGAGCATGTCGGCCAGGCTGAGCCCGGCCCCGAACGCCCCGACCTTCAGGAAGTTGCGGCGGCTCAAGCCGTCGCAGTACCGCTGGCGACCGCCCCAAATGGTCAGCATGAGATGGGCCTCCCGGAACGCAGTTGGGTGGGAAAGGGGTGTGGTGTGGTGGGATGAACCGGCGGGCGACCCCCGCGGCAAGAGCCGGTGGGGTCACACGCGATACTACCCCGGGCGGGGCCGGGTCGCAATCGGAAAGTGGGAATCCCCAAGGGGCGCCAGGAGCCGGGCGGGCGGCGTTCGATTTCGACCGTGTGGGCGGGGTCAGGCGCCCGGGGCGGGATCCGCGGCGAACGCGACGACGTCCTGGTGGTCGGACCAACCCCGTTCGACGTACGTCACCAGCCTGGCGGCCGGGACGGCGGCCAGCTGCCCGCACACCCACCCCGGGCTCGACAGCGAGATCCCGTAGTCCTGGCCGGGGTAAGCGGCGTAGGCGAACCCGGTCCGCTGGTACGAGCGGAGCAGCCCGGCCGGGTTATGCAGCCCGTAGCCGGTGACCTCGGACCGAATCAGCCCGGCGGCGTGATGCCCGTGGACCGTGAACACGCACACCCCGCCCGGGGCCAGGGACGCGCGGAACAGGGCCAGGAACGCGGGCCACCGGGCGGCGCTCAGATGGGTCAGGAGCGACCCGACCCAGATCAGGTCGTACCCGCCGGGCAGCCGGATGTTCCGCGGGTCCGGGTCGGAGTAGATCGGTTCGGCCCCGAACCGGGCGGCGCAGAAATCGACCCCGCCCCGCTCCAGGTCGCAGGCGTGTAACTCGGCGGCCGGGTACGCGGCCCTGAGGACACGGAGGACCCGGCCGTACCCGCACGGCAGGTCGAGGACGCGGTGGACCACCGCGGTCCCCGCCGCGACCAGGGCCAGCCGGACCGCCCGGAGGGCCGACAGGCCGCACGCGAAATAGTGGTTCCACGCCTGGTCCGGCGGGGCGTGTCGGACGAGCATCCCGTCGGTCTCGGCGATCGTCGTGTCGACCGGAGCGTCCAGGGACGATAGGTTGAGGGCCGGCATGGGCGCGCTCCGGGGATCCACGTTCCGCCTTTCAATATCGGCAGAATGGGCACACGGACTGCAGTAAACCCACCGCCAGCAAGTAATAGGAGCTGTCCGGTGGGGTCGGTCCTGGGCACGCCGAAGAGCAGCCGGGACGGCGGGCTCCGGGACCGACCTCACCGGAATTGTGACACCCCTACTGGTCGTCAGGCTCCTGGGCAGCCGGCGCCAGGGGCTGCTGGTTCCCCCGGTTCGGCCGCGGGGCGGGGCCGGTGTCGGCCGGGTCCGGGCTGTCGTCGTGGTCTTCCTTCCGGTCCTTCCTGATCTCCGCGACGACCAGGAACCCGACCAGGATGATGTTGGCGACGAACGACAGGACGTTCACCGCCCCGACCGAGGTGTTCGTCTCCCACACGTCCAGGTCGAACTGGGTCATGAACAGGCCGAAACTGACCAGACAGCTGATCGGGAAAATGAGAAACCCCGGGAGCTTCGCCCAGTCGCCGATGAACATGATCCCGTTCACCACGAACGTGATCGCCGCGATCTTCAGGATCGCCGGGCCCAGCCGGCCGTACTCGATCCCTACCAGCATCCCGACGACCATCAGCGCGGCGATGGTCACCGGGACCGTGACGAACAGCCCGATCACCAGTACCCCGATCGTGTGGAACGCCGCGGCCTTCCCGCCCACCCCGATCGCCCCGACGAAGCAGAGGATCAGGCCGACGGCGAGGAGCAGGGCCGGCCAGACCCATTCGAACTGAGCGAGCGCCCGGTCGCGGGCCTCCTGGTCCTCGTCCGCCGCCGGGACCGGCCGCCGCTTCTTCTTCTTCCGCTTGAACGTGCGGGGCCCCGGCTCTCGTTCGCCCTCCTCGTCGGCCGCGGGCTCGGCCCGGCGGGCCTTCAGGGGTGGGGGCGGGGTGGGTTTTACCATTCCGGGCGGGGGGTCTTCGACGACCTCGAACCCGGGGTCGGGGTCCGGGTCCGGGCGGCGGGGGCGATTGGGGTCGGGCACAGATCCCTCCGGGGTGGGGTGGCGGGCCGTCGCACGGACCGGCCCGGGCGGGTCCGGAATCCGTCCCGGGCGCGGGGTTTGCGAGTCCGGGCGGGCCCGCCATACAATAATCGTCCGTGCAGCTTCGTGCCAGCCCCGCGCGCACCAGAGGAGCCGCCCCGGTGTCCACCGATCGTTTCACCGAGTACCTGACCCAGTTCGCCACCGACCGTGCCCAGATGCTCGACCAGCTCCGCCGGGTGGTCGTCGGGCAGGGCGAGGTCATCGAGCAGATCCTGGCTGCCATCTTCACCCGCGGGCACTGCCTGCTGGTCGGCGTCCCCGGGCTGGCCAAGACGCTCATGGTGTCGAGCATCAGCCAGATCCTCAGCACCACGTTCAAGCGGGTCCAGTTCACCCCCGACCTGATGCCGTCGGACATCACCGGGACGATGGTCCTCGACGAGCTCCCGGACGGGAAGCACGAGTTCCGGTTCGTCCGCGGGCCGATCTTCGCGAACGTGGTGCTGGCCGACGAGATCAACCGGACCCCGCCGAAGACCCAGGCCGCGCTGCTCGAGGCCATGCAGGAGCGGCAGGTCACGGCCGGGCAGGAGACGTACAAGCTGCCCGACCCGTTCTTCGTGATCGCCACCCAGAACCCGATCGAGCAGGAGGGCACGTACCCCCTCCCCGAGGCCCAGCTCGACCGGTTCATGTTCAACATCAAGGTCGACTACCCCACCCCGGACGACGAACGGCTGATCGTGGCGATGAGCGCCCGGGACGACCGGCAGGACCTGACCAAGGTGCTGACCGGGGACCGGATCGTCGCGTGGCAGAAGCTGGTCCGCAAGATCGAGGTCCCGGGGTTCGTGATCGACTTCATCGTGAAGCTGGTCCGGGCGACCCGGCCGAAGGACCCGACCGCCCCGGACCTGGTGAAACGGCTGGTGGACTGGGGGGCGGGGCCGCGGGCCGGCCAGTTCCTGGTCCGGGCCGGGCAGGCGTTCGCGGCGATGGACGGCCGCCCGAGCGTGGCCATCGACGACGTCAAGAAGGGGGCCGGCCCGGTCCTGCGGCACCGGGTGAGCGCGAACTTCCAGGCCCAGGCCGAGGGGAAGAACAGCGACGACATCGTGGCCGAGCTGCTGAAGGTGATCAGCGAGCCGGAACCGGCCAAGTACGTGCCCCGGAAGAAGGGGTGATCAGTCCCACAAGTAATTCTCGTCGAACCCGAGCCCGTGGCGGGTGAGCAGCGCCCGGAACTCGTCCTGGAACGTCCGCGTCCGGTGGTGCTCGTCCTGGTTCGCGATGTACGCCTTCACCGTGTCGATCACCGAGTGGCTGACGGTAAACGCCCCGTACCCGGTCTGCCACCAGAACCCGCCGGCCGCCGGGAACGTGTCGTGAACCCAGCCCGACGACCCGGCCTTGAGCTGCCGCACGAAGTCCGCCAGGGCGGGTTGTTGCCGGAGGGTGGCGAGCAGGTGAACGTGATCGGCGGTCCCGCCGACCGCGAGCGAGATACCCCCCTCGCCCCGGACAATGCCCCCGAGGTACTCCCAGAGGCGGGGGCGAAGGTCCGGGGTGATCGTCGGCTCCCGGTGCCTGGTGCTGAATACGAGATGATAGTGCAGGCAGGTGAACGACTGAGGCATGGGACACCGGGCGAGGGATATGCGCATGCCGGCGGGGGGGTCGCCAGCGCCGCCGGGGGTTTCACCCCTGGCTACCGGCACCGGCCCCTCCGGGGCCAAAGTACCCGAGCCAAATGCCGGGGAATGCGGGATCCACGCAGCTGTATTCTGCAGCCGCGAAGCGGCGACCGCCGGTAGCCAGGGGTGACAACCCCCGGCGGCGAACGCGCTAGGGCCAACCGACCGGGTCACACCCGGCAGCCAACCCGCCGGCCCGGGCCGGCGGCCTCACACGCACACCTCGAGCGTGAGGAAGTGGTCCGGCTCCTTCTTGTACAGCTCGGCGGCCTTGCGGAGGGTGGCGACCCGGGTGTCGTGCCACGGGTTCTCAAGCTTCGGCATCGTGTCCGGGTACGGGAAGGTTTCCAGCACGTCCGCCCGGACCAGCATCGCCCGGATCTTGCGGATCCGCTCGTCCCCGACCAGCTCGCACGTCAGGAACAGGGCGTACCGGACCACCGTCACCGGCTGGCCGGCGTCCTGCCGGATGTTCCCGCCCACGAAGTGCTCGGCCACCGCGTTCAGGACGAAGTTCAGGAGGAACCACCGGTCCGCCTTCGCGACCGGCATGATCGGGTTGTCCGCCGTCGTCGCCCGGGCGGCGGCCTCCACCTTGTCCACCGCCAGCCGGTTCAGGAACACCTCCTCGACCGACCGCTCCATCACCGTCCGGATCTTCAGGGTCCCCTCGGCGAAGCTGTTCAGGCTGACGATGATCCGGTCGAGAAATTCCTTCGCGTGCCACTGCCGGCCGGCCTTGTACCGGCCCCACCACCGGCCGGCGAAGAACGTCGCGGTCGAGGTGATCGCGGCCACCAGCACGGTCACCAGGACCCGCTTGGTGACCTCGTTCCCGACCTCCCCGCCGGTCACGTCCAGCCCGAACAGGGTCAACATGGGTGGGCCCCGACAGGGGTCGCGGATGTCCCGGGGCCGGGTAACGCCCCGGGGCCGGGTTGCGGCCATCATACGCCGGAGGTCCGGTCGGGGCTGCGGGGGTGGCGGTCTTTCCCCCGGGAGCGCCGGGTACTCGGTTACCCGCCGAACAGGCCGACGTAGAAGCTGAACAGCTGCTTGTTGTCCCCCGGGGCCTGGTTCAGCGGGAAGGCGAAGTCGAGGGCGATCGGGAGCGGGCCGAGGGCCGGGACGTTGATCCGGAACCCGAACCCGGCGCTCACCCGGTAGTTCTTGATCTCGACCGTCTGCTCGACCGTCCCGTGGTCGAGGAAGGTCACGAAGAACAGCCTGTCGTTCTGTAGGATCGGGACCTGGTACTCGACCGTGTTCAGGAACGAGAACGTGCCCCCGGTGTGCAGGTCGTTCTCGACCGGCCCGACCCCGCGGAAGGTGAACCCGCGGAGGCTCCGGAACCCGCCCGCGTAGAACCGCTCGTACACCGGGGCGTTCGCCCCCTCGACCCCGACCTGCGACCGGACCGCCAGGACGTGCTTCCCGCTCCCGTCCTCCCGCTGCAGGTACTTCGACGAGAAGAACTGGGTGAACTCGGCCGTCCCGATCGGGAACGTGTACTTCCCCAACACCTGCTCGAACCCGATGTCGAACACGTTCCCCTTGGTCGGGAAGATGAACGAGTCGCGGGTGTCGCGGGTCAGCCCGCCCCGGATCCCGAGCAGGAAGTTCCACCCCTGGAAGTTCGAGATCGACGGCGGGGCGTAGACCGGGACGTTCTTGACCTCCACCTCCTCGATCCGGGTCGTGACCGACGCCTTCCAGATCGAGTCCAGCCGGCGGTCGATCGTGATCCGGTCGCCGATCCGGTTCTCCATGTACTCGATGTACTGCCGCTGGAAGTAGTACACCGAGTCCGAGAACCCGAACTGGGTGTCGAACAGGTACGGCTCCCGGAACGTGGCCCGGTACTGCTGGTACTGCGTCCCGGGCTGGGCCTCCAGCCGGAGCTCCTGCCCGGCCCCGCGCCACGCCCGCCCGGTCCGGAAGTCGTCCCAGCTGGTCGGGAACCGGCAGATGTCGAAGTTCCGCTCGTTGATCACGAAGTTCCCGGTCAGCCCGGCGTTCGAGTTGATCCCGCCGCCGATCATCACCTGCCCGGTCCGGGTCTCGCCCACCCGGACCAGGACGTCCTTGAAGTTGCTGTCCAGGTCGTTCTGCTCGACCAGCACCTCGGGCGGGTTGTTCGTGTCGAAGATCCCGAGCCGGGCGAGCCGCATCCGGGCGTCCTCGAGCTTCGGGTACTGGAGGACCTGCCCCGGGTAGATGCCGAGCTGGTTCATGATCACCCGGTCCTGGGTGACCGTGTTCCCCTCGATGATCACCCGCCCGACCCGGTCCGGCTCCCCGCGGTCGCCCTGGACGACGTAATGCACCCGGACCGTCCCCGGCTGGTCGGGATCCTCGTACACCTGCTTGTCCACCGCGACGTTGTGCCCGTGGATCCCGTACTTGTACTTCACCCGCTGCATGTCGGCCCGGACGACCCCCTCGTCGTACCGCTCGCCGGCCTTCAGGTCGGTCAGCGGGCTCAGGGCCCCGGCGTCGAACGTCTTGTTCCCCTCGAACTGCGTCCCGCCGACCCGGTACTGGATGCCCTCGACGATGTGGTACACGATCCGGACGTGCGACGGGTCGGCGGTCCGGACCACCTCCGGGGTGATCCGGACGCTCAGGAACCCGAGCCGGTGGTAGTACTCGACCAGCTGCTTCAGGTCCATGTCGACGGACATCGGGTTGAACTTGCCCCCGAACACCCCGATGAATTCCCGCTTGGTCGCCAGCTGGGTCTTGAGCCGGCCGGTCTCGGCGTGGGTGTTCCCCCGGAACTCGACCCCGGCCACCTTGACCACCGGCCCCTCGACGATGCTGTACACCACCCGGGCGTCGGCCGGTTTGCCCCCCTCGACCAGGTCGACGCTCGCGAGGAACCGCCCGTCCTCCTGGTACTGCCGGAGGATGGCCTGCCGGCCGACCTCGTTGGAGAGCGGGTTCATCGGCTCGCCCTTCCGGACCCCGGCCAGTTCCTTGAGCTTGTCCGGGCTGATGTGCTCGGCCCCGATGTACTGGACGTCCTGGACCGTGCTCGTCAGCTCGGTGACCTGGACGAACACGGTCACCCGGCCGTCCGGGTCGATCTTGGCGTGGACCCGGACCCCACCGGGGGCGAACCATTTGGTCGCGTGCAGCCGGCGGACGTCCTCCTGGATCAGGCCCTCGTCGTAGGGCTTTCCGGCCCGGGAGTGCATGGCCCCGAGGACGTGCTCGGGCGGGTGGATGCGGCCGGCCGAGCCCCCGCTGTTCACCACAATGATCTCCGCGACGGTCCGACCGATGGGGGAGTCGGTGGCGACCACCCAGCGGTCCCCCGCGATCACGGCGGCGGCCGAGAGCACGACGGCTAACAGCCACGTCCGGCGGCGATCACGGCGGCACACAATCATCGGGCTTCCCCCTGACTCCCCGGTAACTCGACGGCGGCATCTCGGCGCGAGAAGCGGCCATACGCCCGGCCTGATTTTGTGTCAAGATCGCAGGTTCGAGTGCCGAACTGCGCCCGGACCTCCCAGCCCCCCGGTTCGGGAAGCGGGGCGGGTCGAACGGCTGGTTGCCGGGGGGGGTTGCCATAGAATCTCTGGATCGGGTCGTTCTTCCGGTCGTACCGGGTCGAATCAAGGGTATTGCTCGATGCGGCGGGACGTGCGGGGGCGGGTCGTGATGGTCACCGGGGCCTCGCGGGGGATCGGGCGTCGGGCGGCCGAACGATTGGCCAAACTCGGCGCAAGGCTCGCCCTCACTGCACGTTCCGCTGACGACCTCGCCAAGCTCGCGGGCGACTTACGGGCCGGCGGCAGCGACGTGGCGATCTTCCCCGGCGACCTGACGAAGCCCGGCGACCGCGATCAGATTGTGACCGCCGCGATCGACCGGTTTGGCGGGCTGGACGTCCTGATCAACTGCGCTGGCGTGTGCAGTTTTGGCGAATTTAGTACGTCGACGGAGGATATTGTCAGGCAGGTAATGGAGGTAAACTTCTTCGCCCAGGCCGAGATGATCCGTGTCTGCCAGCCGCACCTGACGAGAAGTTTTGAGCGGGCCCGCGACGGGTGGCGGCCGGCGGTGGTGAACGTGGCGAGCATCTGCGGGAGATGGGGTATCCCGTCGATGTCCGAGCACTGCGCCAGCAAGCACGCATTCGTCGGACTGACGGAAGCCCTGCGGGGCGAGTTCGAGCGGTTCGGGATTGACGTTCTGCTCGTGCTCCCCGGGCTGGTCCGGTCCGACGACCTGAACCGGCATCTACTGCGGAACGAGGGAAAGATCCACCTCGATTTCGCGGGCGCGCAGCCGTCGGCCGAGGTCGCGGACGGTGTGGTGCGAAGTTTGCTGAACAACCGGACCGAGGCGGCGGTCGGGTTTGTGTCGTGGTGCGTGTGGCTGTTCCGCCGGCTATTCCCCCGGGCCGTCCGGTTCTTCATGCAGCGGAAGGTGTGGCGGTTCGCGAGGCGGGAACGTGCAAGCGGCCAATCGACAGTGACCAGTTGAGGAAGCCCTGCGGTGAGTCGCCCGGCGAAAACTCTGGATCGGGTACTCCGCGGGACGGCCGACGCGAACATCGCGTTCGAAGATTTGTGCGGGCTGCTGCGGGACTTAGGGTTCGCCGAACGGGTGCGTGGCAGCCACCACATCTACAGCCGCGACGGTGTGGCGGAGATTCTGAACCTCCAGCCGATTGGGGGCAAGGCAAAGGCGTATCAGGTCCGGCAGGTGCGAGGCGTGATCGTCGGGTACGGGTTGGCCGGCGATTCGGGCGACCAGCCCCCGGCCGGGGCGGACGAGACGACGAAGGCCGAGGGGGAGGTTGATGATGGGGAATGAACATCGCTACGAGGTGATCCTGTATTGGAGCAAGCCCGATCAGGCGTACCTTGCCGAGGTGCCGGAGTTGCCCGGGTGTGCGGCCGACGGGCCTACCCGCCAGGAGGCACTGGCCGCCGTCGAGGTGGTGATCGCCGAGTGGATCGAAACCGCGAAGGACCTCGGCCGTCCGATCCCCGAGCCGCGGGGCCGGCTGATGTTCGCGTGATCTTTGGACCGGTGGCACATGCGACAGGTCGGCAACTACCCCCTGTGGATCGGAACCGCGCGGGACGCGCGCGACATCAAAGGAGTATTGGCCGCCGGAATTCACGCGGTCGTCGACCTGGCGGCGGAAGAGCTGCCGGTCAGCCCGACCCGGGACCTGGTGTACCTCCGGTTCCCCCTCGTCGACGGCGAGGGGAACGAGCTGAGACTCCTACGGGCGACGCTGGGGTCCGTGGTTGCGTTGTTGAAGGCCCGGATCCCGACGCTCGTGGCCTGCGGGATGGGGATGAGCCGGGCGCCGGCGGTCGTGGCGGTGGCATTCGCGACGGCCTACCAGCTGACCCCCGCCGACGTGCTGAACATGATGCCCGGGCCGGGCGACGTGTCGCTGGGGCTGTTGCGGGACCTGGGGGCGGCCGTCGAAGAAGTCAGTTGAGGGGTGACCCGGGCCGCGAAACCGAGACGAAGTACCGGTACGCCGGACGTTTCACAAGGCCGTTAACTGCCGACCGGCTACTGTCTACTGGCAAGGGGTGAGACCTGATGTGCGGGATCGCGGGAATGATCGACCTGAGCGGCCACCGGCCGGCCCCCCGTGGGGTCGTGCCGGCGATGGCCCAGGCCATTTACCACCGCGGCCCCGACGAAGACGGGTATCTCACCGGCGCCGGCCTCGAACTCGCCAACCGCCGGCTCTCGATCGTCGGCCTGGCCGACGGCAAGCAACCGATCTCGAACGAAGCCGGCACCGTCTGGACCGTCTTCAACGGCGAGCTCTTCGAGTACCCCGAGAAGCGGCGCGAGCTCGAAGCGAAGGGCCACGTCTTCCGCACCCACACCGACACGGAGCTGGTCCCGCACCTGTGGGAAGAGTACCGCGAGGGGATGCTCGACCACCTCCGCGGGCAATTCGCCCTCTGCGTCTGGGACAAGCGGACGAACGAGGTCGTCCTCGCCCGCGACCGGTCCGGGATCTGCCCGCTGTTCTACGCCGTCCGCCGGCACGACGGGGCCGACTGGCTCCTGTTCGCCTCCGAGATGAAGGGCCTGTTCGCCTCCGGCCTGGTCGAGCCGAAGGCCGACCTCCGCGGCCTGAACCACGTCTTCACCTTCTTCGCCATGCCCGGCCCGGTGACCGTGTTCGAGGGCGTCACCGCCCTCGCCCCCGGCCACTACCTCCGCTTCGGGCTCGGGACCACGTCGCCCGCCGCCGCGCAGACGCAGCGGGCCTACTGGCGGGTGACGTACCCCGACCGCGGGCAGGAGGAGTACGGCGCGGACGAGGCGAAGGTGGTCGACGGGTTCGAGCAGGTGCTGCTCGCGGCGGTGAACAAACGGCTGCGGGCGGACGTGCCGGTCGTCTCGTACCTGAGCGGCGGGGTGGACTCGAGCCTCGTCGTGGCGATGGCGAACAAGGCCCTCGGCCGGCCGATCCCGACGTTCACCATCTCGGTGCAGGGCGAGGGGATGAACGAGGAGAGCGAGGCCCTCCAGGTGGCCCGGCACCTCGGGTGCGAGCCGGTCGTGGTGAAGTCGGGGCACGACGAGCTCCGGGTCGGGTACCCGGAGCTGATCGGGGCGGCGGAGATCCCGGTCGTCGACACGTCGTGCCTGGCGCTGCTCGAACTCGCCCGGTCGGTCCACCGGCACGGCTACAAGGTGGCCCTGACCGGCGAGGGGGCCGACGAGTGGCTGGCCGGCTACTCGTGGTTCAAGATCAACAGGGTGGTCGGGTTCCTGGACCGGGTGCCCGGGGTGCCGGTCGGTGGGGCGCTGCGGACCCTGTTCCTGAAGGCGACCGGCCAGCCGACGTTCCCGCTCCGGCAGTACCAGGCCACCCAGCAGCTGCTCGGCGGGCCGAACGGGTGGCTCGACCTGTACGGGATCATGAGCCTGAACAAGCTCCGGTTCTTCACCCCCGAGAAGCGGGACGAACTCCTCCGGTACTCGCCGTGGGAGGACCTCGACCTGTCCCCCGACCTGCACCGGTGGCACCCGTTCAACCGCCAGATGTACCTGGGGGCCCGGGTCATGCTCCCCGGCCACCTGCTCGCCTCGAAGGGCGACCGGGTGGCGATGCACTCGTCGGTCGAGACGCGGTACGCGTTCCTCGACGAGGACGTGCTGGCGTTCGTCAGTCGGCTCCACCCGCGGTGGAAGCTCCGCGGGCTCCTGCGGGACAAGTTCGTCGAGCGGAAGGTCGCCGAGCGGTGGCTGCCGAAGGAGGTCGCGTGGCGGCGGAAGCGCATGTTCCGCGCCCCGATGGACGCCTGGCTGGAGGGGAGAGAGGGTACGGGTCAGGGGGTAGGCCGGAATGGCACGGCCCACCCCTATCCCCCGTCCCCTGTCCCCTCCGAAGGCTGGATCGACCAGGTCCTCTCCGCGGAGTCGATCCGGAAGGCGGGGTACTTCGACCCGGAGGCGGTGGCGGCGGCCCGCCGGAAGATCGGCGGGATGCGCCGGGGGCTCGGCCGGACCGGGCTGGAAATGGGCCTGACCGCGGTGACCGCCACCCAGCTGTGGCACCACCTGTACATCCGCGCGGAGCTGTGCGACCTGCCGAGCCGGGTATCGGGTATCGGGTATCGGGTATCGGGCGAATACCCGGGACCGGTGCCTTCCGCCCCACCCGGCCCGTTGGTGGTCTGACCCGATACCCGGTAAACCCGATACCCGACAGACCCGGTTATGTCCTACGCCCTCCAAACCCTGTTGCACGAACGCCAGCGGTACGCGTCCGGCGTGCTGGCGGTGACGTTCTCGGCCGTCCTGATCGCGCTGCAGTGCGGGCTGCTCCTCGGGCTGTTCAAGATCACCTCGATCCCGATCGACCAGACCGAAGGGCGGGGGAACAGCGCGGACGTCTGGGTCGGGTCGACGGGGGTCCCGAGCGTCGACCTCGGGAAGCCGATCCCGACCTCGTACCTGACCCGGATCGCCGGCCGGCCCGGGGTCGGGATGCCCGAGCTGTACATCGCCAACTTCGGGAACTTCACCAAGCCGGCCGGCGGGACCGAGCTTTGCTTCCTGCTCGGCACCCTGCTCGACCCCGATTCGCTCGGGGCGGCGGACGTGCTCACCCCGGAGCTGCGGGCCGCCCTGACCGAGCCGTTCACCATCGTGGTGGACGAGTCGGACGTGAACCGGCTGCGGCTCGACCACCCGTACGGCAAGCCGAAGATCAACGGGAAAGAGGTCAAACTGGTCGGGACGGTGAAGGGGCTCCGGAGCCTCGCGGCCCCGTGGGTGTTCTGCTCCCTGCACACCGCCCGCCAGCTGCTCGGGTTCCTGCTCCCGCCGGACCACGTGACCTACCTGATCGCCCGGTGCGACTCCCCGGCCCGGGCCCGGGCGGTGGCGAAGGAGCTCCGGGAGCAGTACCCGGACGACATGACGGCCTACACCGCCCAGGAGTTCTCGACCGAGAGCCGGGTGTACTGGCTGCTCCGGACCCGGGCCGGGATCGCGCTGGGGTACGCGGCGCTGCTGGGCCTCTTTGTCGGGGCGGTGATCACGGCCCAGACGATGTACTCGGCCACGGTGGCGAGCGCGAAGGAGTTCGCGATCCTGCTGGCGCTCGGCATCCCGCGGTGGCGGATCGCGGTCATGGTCCTGACCCAGTCGTTCTGGGTCGGGCTGATCGGGATCGCGCTGGCGTACCCGATCTGCCTGGGGCTGCGGGAGGCCGTCCGGGCGAAGATCGACGTCGACCTCCGGGGGGAGATCCTGGCCGGGACGGCCGGGGTGGCCATCCTGATGGCGCTCATGGCCGGCACCTGGGCCCTCCGGTCGGTCCGGCGGATCGAGCCGATGGATTTGTTGCGGTAGTGTTTGGTGTTTGGTGTTTGGTGTTTGGTGTTTGGTGTTTGGTGTTTGGTGTGAGAGTGTTTGTGGTTTGCTGAATACCGGGGTGTCATTGTGGCATTCGTGCGGTTTCAGGAACTCGTGGTGTACCAACTCGCCGAGGAATTGGCGGACGCCATCTGGGGGATTGTCCGGAAATGGGACGTGCTCGCACGGGACACGGTCGGGAAGCAGGTGATCCGCGCTGCGGACAGTATCGGGGCCAACATCGCCGAAGGCTCCGGGCGGCACGGTCACAACGACAACCGCCGGTTCGTCCGCATCGCCCGCGGGTCGTTGCTCGAAACCCAACCCTGGCTCCGCCGTGCGTTCCGCAGGAACTTACTCACGCCGGACCAGACAACAGCTTTGCACGCGACTGTCGAAAAGCTCGCCCCCAAGCTGAACGCTTATCTGAGATCCATCGGACGGCCACCCGTGACGAGACAGACCCCCGAACAAGACTCATCACCTGACGGCGGGTGACCAAACACCAAACACCAAACACCAAACACCAAACACCAAACACCAAACACCAAACACCAAACACCAAACACCATGCCCGCCGTCGCCACCAACCCGACCTTGAAAGGCGTCCACCTGACCCGGACCTACGGGGACGGGGCGAAGCGGCGGGCCGCGCTGCGGGACGTGTCGATCGACCTGTTCCCCGGCCAGCTCGTCCTGCTTATGGGGCCCAGCGGGAGCGGGAAATCGACCCTGCTCGCGGTCATGTCCGGGCTCCTCGAACCGGACTCCGGGCAGGTGCTGGCGGAGGACGGCGGGGACCTCCGGGACGTGTGGACGATGACCCCGAAGGAGCGCGAGGACTTCCGCCTCCGGACCACCGGGTTCATCTTCCAGGGGTACAACCTGTTCCCCGCCTTGACCGCGCGACAGCAGCTGGAGATCGTGTTAAAATGGGGTGGATACGCGGGCGGGGCCGAGGCCCGCCGGCAGGCCGACGACATGCTCGAGAAGCTCGGCCTGCTCCCGAACCGACACAAGAAGCCCGCCCACCTGTCCGGCGGCGAGAAGCAGCGGGTCGCGATCGGCCGGGCGCTGGTGAAGGACCCGACGTTCGTGTTCGCCGACGAACCGACCAGCGCCCTCGACTGGGAGAACGGCCAGCGGGTGATGGAGCTGCTCCGGGACGCGGCCCACGACCGGGGGGCGTCGATCCTGGTCGTTTCCCACGACCACCGGTTGCTCCCGTACGTGGACGTGTACTATCACCTGGAAGACGGCCACCTGGAGGAGCGCCCGCTGATCCCGGCGGGCCACTGACGGCGCCCGCCGCGGCGGGCGCCGTACCGGATAGACGATTCGCAGGGGGCCGCCCGCCGCGGCGGCCCGCCGATCATTCGCCCCCGGCCGAGCGGAGTTCCCGGCCGCACCACTGGAGGGAAGGTGCCCCATGACGTGGCTGCGTAAGTTCCGGCCGCCGTTGTTCGTCCTCGGCGGGCTGCTGCTGATCGGCAGCCTGCTCGGTGGCCGGCTGCTCACCCACGGGTCCGGAGGGGGGACCGAGCCGGCCGGGAAGACCACCCTGCCGGCCCACGCGCCGGACACGCCCGGCACGATCTTCCTCGGGTTCGTCGACTCCGACCCGCCCCCGGTCTCCCACGGCCTGCCCCCGGTCTTGCAGTCCGGGGAGGTCGAGAAGGTGTTCGTGAACACGGGCGACGAGGTCAAGGTCCGGACGTTCGTGCTCTGGGGCCGGACGGTCCGGGTCGGCGACCCGCTGTACAAGTTCAACACGACCCTCCAGGAGGACGACCTGAAGCAGGCCCGGCAGGTGGTCGAGGTCGCCCGGGTGAAGGTCCGCCAGGCGAAGGCCCTGGAGCAGCAGCACAAGACGAAGATCGCGCTCCAGAAGCAGAAGCTCGCCGGGGCTGAATTGCGGGTGAACCGGACCCAGGAGGGGTACCACGTTTACTACCGGAACCTCCGGGCGGCGAAGGAAGACCAGTTCGGGAGGGACAAGAAGGAGCTGATCGAACAGGCGATGAAGGACGACCCGAAGCTGTTCGAACTGGAAACCGCGTACCTGACGGCCGAGCGGGAGCGGGACGTCGAGAAGGCGACCCTGGACGCCCTCGAAACGACCGACATCGGGGCGGCGGTGGCCGAGGCCGAGGCCGAGGTGAAGCGGTACCAGACGGTGGCCGACAAGGCCGACACGGCGGTCGAGCTGTGTACCGTCCGGGCGAAGGTGGCCGGGACGGTCGAGCGGGTGAACATCAGCCCCGGGGACACCCTGGGGATCAGCACCCGGATTCCGGCCGTCATCCTGGTCCCGGCCGGCCCGCGGGTTGTCCGGGCCGAGGTCGAGGCCGACTTCGCCCACAAGGTCGGGCCGGACAAGAAGGGCAAGGAGGTCACCATCTACGACAACTCCGACGCGAAGCTCACCTACACCGGGGTGGTCCGGCAGATCGGGACCACGTTCCTCCCGAAGCGGAGCACCGGGGACGGGTTCATCCAGAACGAGACGCGGGTCCTGGAGGTGGTGGTGGACGTGCCCGACCCGAACCCGCCCGGCAAGCCCCCGCTCCGCGTCGGCCAGCGGGTCCGGGTGAAGTTCGGGCAATAAATCAGGCAAATGACGAATGCCCCACCAATGACCCACCAATGACGAAGGAAGACAACCCGGCGGGTACGCCGGTCGAGGTTTTACCCTTCGTCATTGGTGGGTCATTGGTGGGGCATTCGTCATTTGCCCCGGCCGGTGGGGCATTGGTGGGTCATTCGTCATTCCCCGAGTCATTCGCGCATTGTCGCCGGGTCGCCCGCCGGGCCAACAGCTCCTTCCCGCTCGCGTTCCGGCTGCTCCCGGCCGGGAAGCGGCGGGCGATGGACGCCCTGTACGCGTTCATGCGGGTGACCGATGACCTGGCCGACGAGCCCGGCGACCCCGCCGTCAAGCGCGCGAGCCTGGACCGGTGGCGGGCCGCCCTGGCCGCCGCCCTCGCCGGCCGGTACTCCCACCCCGTCCACCCCGCCCTGCACGACATCACCCGCCGGTTCGCCGTCCCTCCCGAGTACCGGTCCGCCGTGATCGACGGCGTGGAGTCGGACCTCGAACCGGTCCGGTTCGCCACGTTCGCCGACCTGTACCCGTACTGTTATCGGGTGGCTTCGGTGGTCGGGCTGGCGTGCGTCCGGGTGTGGGGCGTCCGCCCCGGGGTGGAGCCGGCCGACGCGACCGCCCCGGCCGA
Source organism: Gemmataceae bacterium (assembly GCA_028288765.1). Lineage (GTDB taxonomy): Bacteria > Planctomycetota > Planctomycetia > Gemmatales > Gemmataceae > Urbifossiella. The sequence continues at coordinate 37,646 of JAQGHQ010000289.1, forward strand.
GGCGGCGGGAATCGCGTTCCAGCTCACCAATATCCTCCGCGACCTCGGCGAGGACGCCGCCCGCGGGCGGGTGTACCTGCCGGCCGACGAGATGGGGCGGTTCGGGTGCCCGCCGGAGATGTGGACCGCGGCTGGCGGGGCGTTCCGCGAAATGATGCGGTTCCAGGTCGGGCGGGCCCGGGACTATTACCGCCGGGCCGAGGTGCTCCCCCAGCTGCTCTCCGCCGACGGCCGGGCGATCTTCCGGATGATGTGCGGCACGTACCAGGCGCTGCTCGACGAAATCGAGCGGCGTGACTACGACGTACTGACCCGGCGGGTCCGGGTCCCCCGGTGGCGGAAGGGGCTGATCTTCCTCTCCGCGTGGCCGGTGAAGTGGGAACTCCTGTGATTGCGGATTGCGGATTGCGGATTGCGGATTCAAGAGACCCGGGATCGGCACCGCCGGGTCCGCAATCCGCAATCCGCAATCCGC
>JAQGHQ010000330.1 GCA_028288765.1 Gemmataceae bacterium
GTGGTGAGTGCCAAGCTGCAGGGCCAGCCCCTACCACTGCCCGTAGTCGAGACCGCCTGAGCGATGACGGCGGTGTACCGCCCGCCAGGGCACCCGTGCGCACCGAACGGGGCCTTAACAGTTACCCTTCTTTGCCAGTTCTTCTCCCACTTTCCCACGGAGCTTGCCCCCTCGGAAGACGTAGCGAAGCAGATTTCTTCAGCTCAAGAGACCCTCGATCTCATGCCCCGGTGGCCGGAGATCGTCACCCCCGAAGAAATGAATGTGGAACCGCCCGACTACGGCCTTGCCTCCTTCCATGCCCTCCTTCTGAACTCGGCAAAGCGGGTTCGGGCCAGAGAGCAGAAGTCGGAGGCCAACGGCGGGGCCTAACCCGTGAGTGGCATTCAGTACCAAGCCGATTCTCGGAGACCGGTTCGCCCGGCTGCTATTCGAGGGGGACGCCCCGCCGGTCGAGATGCGGCCCGGCGACTTCATCGGCATCCCGGCCCGCCGGCGGCACCGAGTCGAGTGGACTACGCCCGACGAGCCGACCGTCTGGCTGGCGGTGCATTACGGCCCGACCAGATGACGACCGCCGTGGACGGCGGGGAGAAGTATGCGAGAGTACCACGGGACATGGCAGTTGGACCTCCCCGACCTGATCCGGATGAATCAACTCGTCCGTCGGCGGGTCGATTTCGAGGGCTTCGAGAACTGGTACGCCGCACTCATGCCCGCCCAGCGGCTCGCCCTCACCTACTGCCTCTGCGAATTCGCCCACCAGGCCGGCGTCACCGACGCCGTATTCGAGGAGGCACTTGCAGTGGCCCGCCTGTCGGCGGATCATCCCATCGTCGCCCGACTGCTGGGGTGCCGTCGAAACGGGGTATCGGGCTTGCTCGGGATGTACGAGGTGCTGACTGCTCTCGGGGACGCCGACCTGGCGGTGGCATTCCGCCTGTTCGTATCCCTGTTCGGGGCTGCGGAAGGTCGGGTGTACCGAGGGGAGCGGAAGGACTGGTGCAACCACTGGTGGCACCGTGACCTGCTGGACGAGCGGGTGGTCCGAGACCTACTGAGCGACCCGGAGTACTACCGGACGGCGATGCGGGATGACGACCGGCTGAAGCGTTGACCGGCCTCGGCGATGCTGTTCCGTCGGTCCTCATCTTACCTGACCCCGGCCCCGAGGCGGGTGGCTGGCCGACGGAATGCCGGGATCTTGGTCGGGTCCACCCCGACGAAGTGCTCCGATAACGGCCGGGTCTTGCAGAAGTGCCGGCTCGTATGGGTGGACGTCTTCCGCATCGTCGTGTGCCCCGGGTACCATCTCTCTGGACACCACCGCCGCTCGATCGGTTCGCCTGTCCGTCCACCATATCGCTTCGTCCTAGGTTATATCAGGTCTCCTGCGATTCCAGCCGGGCTTCGCCATCACCCACATGCTCGGTAGGTCATCTCCCATATGCGTCGTGCAGGATACTCATCCTGGCGGATTTACTCCGAGACGCCGGCTCTGGTATCGCCTTCGTCTGCCGGTTCCGCTCATTCGGCCGGGGCTGCCTCCGGTGGTGGTAACCGTGCCACCCGACGCGTGAGTGAATGCCGGATTATACCTGCGGGTCACAGTCCGCCGCGATCTCGGCCGATCTCGTCGACTCGTGGTCCGTTCGTAGAAGCCGGATGAATCGGCAAAGTCAGGCCGGGAACCCCGGTAACGAGTGGGCGGAAGTGGTTGCGACAGGAACATCGCCCGGCCGATTGATCGCCGGACAGGGGAGCGGACCCGATGGCGAGCCCCTGGCGGCTCCGCCCCGGAGATGCCCCCGGCGAAATGGCGGAGGAGGTGCTCGTTGGAACGGATTCGATCCCACGCCGTCTGACGCCGCCAGGGTCCTCGACAACTTCGTAACAATCGCCGCGGCACCGACGCACCCGCACTCATGTGGATGTGCGGCTTGGCCCCTCCCAGGGCGGGTCCGGGGCCTGAATCCAGGAGCAATCGCGATCCGATTGATTCGCTTTTTTCATGCGATATCTCCGCAGACGCACGCCCCCTGGATCCGCCCGCGGCGGCGTCTCACCGGGATCGTCGCGGCTCCATCTCCCTGCGAAAGCCGCTGGCCCCCCGACGGGCCGCGGTCCTACCCCGGCTACGCTCGCGAGGCGACCAGAAGAACCGGGCGAACGATGTCCGCTCGGGACGGCCAGAGTGGCCGGATGTTCCATTACGGCAGAGGGCCCCACCGCATCGGTTCATCCTTCGTGGCCGCCCACCGGGTTCGGCGGGAGCATTCCCACCCGTCGGATGTTGTTCCGCCAGCCCTGATCGGGTATCTATGAGCCCGTCCGCCCGGGCCGCCCCGAGCTGGTTACCCGACGGCCGTCTCTCGGCGGGTCGACCGGGGTGCCTCGACCGTCGGTCCCGTCCCCGACCGACGCCCAGGCCGGCCTCCCTCCCCTGACAAGGTCGCCCCGCCCATGCCCGACGACCGCCCCGCCCGCCCCCCGTCCCGCGGCGTCCGCCGGACCGAACCTCCCCCCGCCTGCACGATCCAGCCCCACCCCGCGGCCCGCCGGGAGCGGCTTCGACTCGAACCCCTGGAAGACCGCTCGACCCCGGCCGCCGGCCCGGCCCCGGCCGACCAGCACCTCCTCGCCGACTACGGCCACCTGCCCTTGAGCTTCCAGGCCAACCAGGGCCAGACCGCCCCCCAGGTCCAGTACCTGTCCCAGGGGAGGGGGTACACCCTGTTCCTCACCGCCGCCGGCTCCGTCCTCAGCCTCCAGCAGCCGACCGCGTCGGCCGACCCGGCCCCGGCGACCGCGACCGGGGTGGCCCTGGGGATGACCCTGGTCGGGGCCGATCCCCAGGCCCCGGTGATCGGCGAAGACCCGTTGCCCGGCACCACCAACTACCTGATCGGCAACGACCCGACCCGGTGGCACACCAACATCGCCAGCTACGGCCGGGTCGCGTACCGGGGGGTGTACCCCGGGGTCGACCTGGTGTACTACGGGGACCAGCAGCAGCTGGAGTACGACTTCGATGTCGCCCCGGGGGCCGACCCGGGGGCCATCCGGTTCGCCGTGCAAGGGGCGGACGGGCTCGGCCTCGACGCCCAGGGGAACCTGGTGATCCGGGCCGGGACCGGGCAGGTGGTCGAGCACGCCCCGGTGGTCTACCAGGTCGTGGACGGGGTGCGGCAGGCGGTGGCCGGGCAGTTCGTGCTGCTCGGCCAGGACCAGGTCGGGTTCCGGGTCGGCACCTACGACCCGGGCCTGCCGCTGACCATCGACCCGACCCTCGACTACAGCACCTACCTCGGCGGCAGGAGCGGCGAGCAGGGCAACGGGATCGCGGTGGACGAGTCCGGGCACGCCTACGTCACCGGGTTTACGGGTTCCACCGACTTCCCGACCACCCCCGGGGCGGACCAGACCGGCTACGGCGGCGGCACCGAGGACACCTTCGTGGCCGAGCTGAACCCGGCCGGGACCGGGCTGGTGTATTGCACCTACCTCGGCGGCCGCTACAGCGACCAAGGCTACGGGATCGCGGTGGACGGGTCGGGACACGCCTTCGTCACCGGGGTCACCACGTCCCCCGACTTCCCGACCACCCCGGGGGCCTACCAGGCCACCGCCGGCGGCACCGAGGACGCGTTCGTGGCCGAGCTGAACCCGGCCGGGACCGGGCTGGTGTACAGCACCTACCTCGGTGGCGGCTTGGATGATAAAGGCTCCGGGATCGCGGTGGATGGGTCGGGGGACGCCTACGTCACCGGGACCACGGAGTCCACCGACTTTCCGACCACCCCGGGGGCCTACCAGACCACCTCCGGTGCCGCCGGCAGTACTGACGCGTTCGTGGCCGAGCTGAACCCGACCGGGACCGGGCTGGTGTACGGCACCTACCTCGGCGGCAGCAGCGGTGACGGCGGCCGGGGGATCGCGGTGGACGGGTCGGGGCACGCCTACGTCACCGGGTACACCACGTCCGCCGACTTCCCGACCACCGCCGGGGCCTACCAGAGACACCCCGGCGGTGGCTTCGCCGACGCGTTCGTGGCCGAGCTGAACCCGGCCGGGACCGGGCTGGTGTACGGCACCTACCTCAACGGCAGCGGCGATGACGAGGGCTACGGGATCGCGGTGGACGGGTCGGGGCACGCCTTCGTCGCCGGGAGGACCTCTTCCGCCAACTTCCCGACCACCCCCGGGGCCTACCAGACCACCTTCGGCGGCGACTACAACGCGTTCGTGGCCGAGCTGAACCCGGCCGGGACCGGGCTGGTGTACAGTACCTACCTCGGCGGCAGCAGCACCGACGTCGGCCTCGGGATCGCGGTGGACGGGTCGGGGGACGCCTACGTCACTGGGGCCACGGTGTCCACCGACTTCCCGACTACCACTGGAGCATTCCAGGCCGCTCCGGGTGACGGCAACGGCAACGCCTTCGTGGCGAAGGTCGGCCCGTTCCCCACGCTGTCCGCCACGCTGTCGGGTAACACCCTCACGATCTCCGACGTCGCCGGCGTCGACAACGCGGTCACGGTCGTTCAGAACGGCACCGCCCTGGTCGTCACCGACGCGACCCAGGCGTTCCAGGCGGCCCCGGCTGGCGGCACACTCTCGAACAACAACCAGACCCTGACCATCCCGGCTGACCTGGTGACCGGGCTCGTGTTCGACCTGGGCGGAGGCGATGACACGCTCACGGCCGACTATTCCGGCGGGCCACTGCCGGCCATCGCGTACGACGGGGGGACCGGATCGACCGACGGGCTGGTCGTCCGGGGGACGGGCGGCCAGACCGTGACCGTCACCCCGTCGGCCACCACCCCCGGGTCCGGCACGATCTCCGGCGGCTCGGGGCAGATCACCTTCACCGCCCTGACCGGGGTGGACGTGACCGGCCTGGGGACGGCCACCCTGACCTTCCCGAGCCCCGGCGACCTGGTGACCGTGGCGGCCGGGACCGATCACGCGAGCGGGGGCACGCACCCGGCCCTGGATGTGACCGGGACGACCGGCGGGGTGGCGGTCGTGCCCACCGCCTTCTGGGCCGACACGACCCTTGAGGTCGACACCACGGCCGCCCCCGGGGCCGACGCGGTGACCGTCGCTGGGGCGGCGAACGCCCACGGGGTCACCAACCTGACCGTGACCGAGCCGACCGACCACCCCGGGTCGATCGCCGTGACCGGGCCGGTCGCGGTCCTCGGGGCCGTGAGCCTCACCGCGGCGACCGTGACGTCCGCCGCGGCCGGGACGATCACCACCGGGACCGGGCTGGTGGTGACCGCGTCCGGGTCGACCGGCACCCTGGCCGGGGCCGTCGGCGGGGCCGGCGGCCTGACCGTCCGGGGCGGCGGCCGGCTGACGCTGGGCAGTGCCGCCAACGCCTTCACCGGCCCGACCACCGTGACCGCCGGCACCCTGGCCGCCGGGGCCGCCGACGCCCTGCCCGCCGGCACCACCCTGACCGTGGCCGTCGGCGGGACATTCGACCTGGCGGGGTTCGACCAGCAGCTGGCCGACATCACCGGCACCGGCACCGTTACCGACAGCGGCTCGGCCGCGACCCTGACCGTCACCCCGGCCGGGGACGACCCGTTCCACGGCACCCTGACTGGGACCGGGCTGGGACTCGCCCTGACCGGGGCCGGCACCCTGACCCTGACCGGGGCCAACACCTACGGGGGCGTGACGCGGGTCGCGGCCGGCACCCTGCTGGTCGACGGCCCGGATACGGCGGCCACCGGGGATGTCGCGGTGACTGGAGGGGTACTCGGCGGGACCGGGACGGTCGGCGGGGCGGTCACGGTGGCCGCCGGGGGGACGATCACCGGGGGCACCCTCGGGGGGATCGGGACGCTGACCGTCGGGTCGCTGACCTTCGACGGGGGGACGTACGCGGCCGACTTCGACGGGAGCACGTCCGACACGATCACGACGGCCGGGCCGGTCGACCTGGCGGCCCCGACCGCGGGGGCGTTCGTGGTCAACAGCCAGTCCGGGACCGCCCCGGTCGGGACGGCGTTCGACCTGGTCCACGCGACCGGGGCCGGGGGGGCGAGCGGGTCGTTCGCCGGGGCGGCCCCGGGGGCGGCGGCCACGGTCGACGGGGTGGCCGGGGTGTACACGTACGCCGGTGAGGCCGGGGCCGACTTCGCCCTGGTCTCGGGGGTGACGACCACGACGGTCGCGGCCGACGCGGACAACCCGGCCGCCCCGACCTACGGGCAGACGCTCGGGTTCACGGCCACGGTGGCGAATGCCGCCGGCCCCGGGCCGACGCCGGCCGGGTCGGTCGCGTTCTACGCCGGCCCGGTCTGGCTGGACACGGTCGCCCTGAGCGGGGGGCAGGCCGTTCTGTCCGTGTCCACCCTGCCGGCCGGGGTGGACACGATCCGGGCGGTGTTCACCCCGACCGGCGGGTTCGTCGGGAGTTCGGGCGTCCTGTCCGGGCCGGTGACGGTCGCCCCGGCCCCGCTGACCGTCACGGGGATTACGGCTGTCGACAAGGAGTACGACGGGACCACCGCGGCCACCCTGATCCTCGCCGGGGCCGCCCTGTCCGGGGTGCTCCCGGGCGACACGGTCACCCTCGACGCGGCCGGGGCCACCGGGGCGTTCGCGGGCAAGGACGTCGGGACCGGGATCATGGTCGCCGTCTCCGGCCTCGTCCTCGGCGGGCCACAGGCGGGCGATTATGTCCTGTCCCAGCCGACGCCGACCGCCAGCATCGCCCCGGCCGCGGTCACCGTGACCGGGGTCACCGCCCTCGACAAGGTGTACGACGGGACCGCGGCCGCCGCCCTGTACACCGCCGGGGCGACCCTGGCCGGCGTCCTCGGCGAGGACGACGTCACCCTGGCCACGGCCGGGGTGAGCGGGACGTTCGCCACGAAGAACGTCGGCCCGGGTGTCCCGGTCGAGGTGGCCGGGCTAACGCTCTCCGGCCCCCAGGCCGCGGACTACGTCCTGACCCAGCCGACCACCGCGGCGAGCATCACCCCGGCCCCGCTCACCGTCACCGGAGTCACGGCGGCCAACAAGGTATACGACCAGACCACCGCGGCCACCCTGAACACCGCCGGGGCCGCCCTGGCCGGGGTGCTCCCCGGGGACTCCGTCACCCTGGTCTCGGCCGGGGCGACCGGGGCGTTCGCCTCGAAAGACGCCGGGGCCGGGATCACCGTCGCCGTGTCCGGGCTCGGCCTCGGCGGCAGTCAGGCGGCCGACTACCAGCTGACCCAGCCGGTGCTGACCGCCCGCATCACCCCGGCCCCGCTCACCGTGACCGGGGTCACGGCCAGCGACAAGGTGTACGACCAGACCACCGCCGCCACCCTGAGCGCCGCCGGGGCGACGTTGAGCGGGGTGTACGCCGGGGACAGCGTGACCCTCAGCACCGCCGGGACGAACGGGGCGTTCGCGTCGAAGGACGTGGGGACGGAGATTCCCGTCACCGTGTCCGGGCTGTCCCTGTCCGGGCCGCAGGCCGGGGACTACGCCCTCACCCAGCCGACCCCGACCGCGATGATCCGCCCCAAAAACCTGGATGTGATCCAGGTCGCGGTGAGTAACAAGGTGTACGACGGGACGACCGCCGCCACCCCGGACACGACCGGGGCGGCCCTGTCCGGGGTCGTGGGCGGGGACGACGTCACCCTGGTCACGACCGGGGCGACCGGGGCGTTCGCGTCGAAGGACGTCGGGGCCGGGATCGCAGTCGTCGTGTCCGGGCTCGGCCTCGGCGGAACCCAGGCGACCGACTACACCTTGTCCCAGCCGACCACGACCGCCAGCATCACCCCGGCCCCGGTCGACGTGACCGGGGTTACGGCGGCGAACAAGGTGTACGACGGGACCGCGGCCGCCGCCCTGTACACCGCCGGGGCCGCCCTCTCCGGGGTGCTCGCCGGGGATGACGTGACCCTGTCCACGGCCGGGGTGGCCGGGACGTTCGCGTCGAAGGACGCCGGGCCGGGGGTCGCGCTCGAGGTCGCCGGGTTGACGCTCTCCGGCCCCCAGGCGGGTAACTACACCCTCACCCAACCGGCCACCACGGCGAGCATCACCTCGGCCCCGCTGACCGTCACGGGGGTCACCGCCTCCGACAAGGTGTACGACGGGACGAACGCCGCGACCCTGGACACCACCAGGGCAACACTTGCCGGAGTCTTCAGCGGGGACGACGTCACCTTGACCATGGGCGGGGCGATCGGGACGTTCGCCTCAAAGGACGTCGGGACCGGGGTCGCGGTCGCGATGTTCGGGCTGGCCCTCGGCGGGAGTCAGGCGGCCGATTATACCCTGGCCCAGCCGACGATGACGGCCAGTATCACCCCGGCCGCGGTCACCGTCACCGGGGTCACGACCAGCAACAAGGTGTACGATGGGACGCCCGCCGCCATTCTGAGCACCGCCGGGGCGACCCTGTCCGGGGTGTTCCTCGGGGACGGGGTGACGCTCAACACCGCCAGGGCGACCGGGACGTTCGCCAGCAAAGACGTGGGCATCGGGGTCACCGTCACCGTGTCCGGGCTGACCCTCGGCGGGACGTCGGCCGCGGACTACCAGGTGACCCAGCCGACCCCGACCGCCAGCATCACCCCGGCCGCGGTCACCGTCACCGGGATCACGGCCGCCGACAAGACGTACGACGGGACCACCGCCGCCACCCTGAACACCGCCGGGGCGACCCTGGTCGGGGTGTACGCGGGCGACACGGTCACCCTCGACACGACCGGGGCGACGGGCACGTTCGCCAGTGCCAACGTGGGCACCGGCATCCCGGTCCGGGTGAGCGGCCTCACCCTCGGCGGCCCCCAGGTGGACGACTACGCCCTCGGCCCGCCGACGACCGCGGCCGACATCACCCCGGTCGTCCCGCCCCCGCCGCCGGTGTCGCCTCCGCCGCCGGTGTCGCCCCCGCCCCCGGCGTCTCCCCCGCCGACGTCGCCGCCGCCCGGGCTGGTCGGTTACCCGACGTTCGCGGTCGGGGCGGACGTCGGCGGGCCGGGCCAGGTGACGTCGTACGACGCGAGCGGGGCGGCGGTGGGCGTCACCACCCCGTTCCCCGGGGCCGCCGGCGGGGTCCGGACGGCGGTCGCCGACTTCAATGGGGACGGGGTCCCGGACCTGGCCGTCGGGACCGGGCCCGGGACGGTGGCCGAGGTCAAGGTCCTGGATGGTAAGACGGGGGCGGTGCTGTTCGACGTGGAGCCGTTCGCCGACTTCACCGGCGGGGTGTTCGTGGCGGCTGGGGACGTCACCGGGGACGGGACGGCCGACCTGGTCATCACCCCGGACCTGTCCGGCGGGCCGCGGGTCGAGGTGTTCGCCGGCGGGAGCCTCGCCCAGGTGGCGAACTTCTTCGGGATCGACGACCCGAACTTCCGGGGCGGGGCCCGGGCGGCGGTCGGGGACGTGACCGGGGACGGGAAGGCCGACCTGGTGATCTCGGCCGGGTTCGGTGGGGGGCCGCGGATCTCGGTGTTCGACGGTGCGGCCCTGGTGGCCGGGCAGTACGTCCACCCGGTCCCGGACTTCTTCGCGTTCGAGCCGGCCCTCCGGAACGGGGCGTACGTGGCCGTGGGGGACGTGGACGGGGACGGGGTGAACGACCTGATCTTCGGGGCCGGGCCGGGCGGCGGCCCGCGGGTCCTGGTCGTCTCCGGCCGGACCCTCCTGTCCGACGGGTCGGCGGCGGCGGTGGACAACCCGGTGGCGAACTTCTTCGCCGGGGACACGACCAAGCGGGGGGGGATCCGGGTGGCGGTGAAGGACCTGGACGGGGACCGGTTCGCGGACGTGGTGACCGGGGCCGGCTCGGGCGGGGGGAGCGGGGTGACCGCGTACACGGGCAAGGACCTAGTGGCCGGGACCGACGCCCCGGACCTGAACTTCGACGCCGTCCCCGGGTTCTCCGGCGGGGTGTTCGTCGGCTGACCGGTCGCGGGCGGTGGTCGTGGCAGGAACCAGACTGGCCAGGATGGCCCGAATGACACGACTCGTCAATCCCGACACAAAGGATCGACGGGGCCGCTGCACTGGCGGCTGACAGAATGAAGAACCGCCCGACCAGCCGAGGCTGGATGCGACGGCAAGTCCGATGACCTCTGCAACTCGACCAAGACTCCGCGTGCCAGTCGGCTCAGGTGCGTCTTTCATTCCGTTCCACCGGGCCGGGCTGGTATGCTGGTGGCTCACCGACTCTTACCGAAAGCCTCGCCATGGCCGCACCACCCGCCCCAACTCCCGGCCGGGCCGCCCTCTGGCTCGGCGTCGACCTGACGTTCGGGTTCGCCCTCCCGGCCGTCTGCCTCGCCCTCGACCCGCTGGTCTTCCGCGGCGGGTTGGGCGGGCGGCCGCTGCTCGGGCCCTACGCGGTTGCCGGCTATACCGCCGTCGCGGTCGGGATGGCGGCCCTGGCCGTCTGGCTTCTGTCCGGCCGGCCGGCCGCCCTGCTGGCCGGGGTGCTGGCCGGCGGGGCCGGGTTCGCCCTCGGGCTCGGCCTGCTCCTCCTGCCATTCACCCTGATCGGGTTGCTTGTGCTCATCGGGTTCCTCGGGTTCACGCCGTTCTTGACCGGCGGCGTCTTCGCCCGGCACGCCTACCGGGCCTGGCGGGCGGCCCGATCCGGCTCCGGGCCCGGTAGCCCGGCGGTACCGGCCTGGGCGGCGGTCGGTCTGGCGGTGGCGGTCGGCCTCCCGTGTCTGGCCCAGGAGAGGTTCGACGGGTACGTCCGCTGGGCAACGTCACGGGTGCGGTCCGAGGACTCGGTCGAGGCGGACGCGGGGGTCCGGGCATTCGAGCGGTTGGCCCCGCTCGGCCGGGTGAGCCCGGACTTTTTCGACTGGCTGGTGCTGGAGTACGAGCGGGAGGGTGACGACGGGCGGCGGGAACGGCTGGCCGAGGCGTATCGCCGGTTGACCGGCCAGGACGCTGGGTCACGGCTGGCGGTGCTGCGGGACTGAGGGTCCGGGGGACGGCCGATCTCGGCCACAGGCCCGAGTCGTGGAACGGGACAAGAGGCCGGCCGACTGCTTCCGGGAGCCGGGTGAGTAGAATCCGGGGTGCAGCCGAGCCGCAAATTGTGAGACGCCCATGACCGACGACGACGTCAGGGCACAATTCACCCAGCGGTGGCATAACTGGCGAGCGGCCCGATTCCACCCCGACGCGGGACGGCAGCTCGCGGCTGGTTCAGGTGCGTGGTCGTCATTCCTCTACCAGATCCGGTCCCGGCCCGACGGCAGGCGAGGTCGGGGTCGCGGTCGGGCCGACCGGCCGTGCAGCACACGCCGCCGCGATCCGGGCGACCGGCATGATCTGGGCCACGATCCCGTCGAGCACCTGATCCCGCTCGACCCCGAGCCGCGGACGGATCGGCAGGTACGCGAACCGGTCGTGGATGATTAGCCGTCTCGGATCGCCGTTCCCGAGCGGTGCGAGGGCGTCGCACACCTCCTGCGACGGCTTCCAGTTCCGGTCCCCGATCCGCAAGGTGAGCGGCACGCCACGGGCCGCCCACCCGACGGTGTCGAACACGAGGTTGCACCCGAACGGGCCGATCCGGAACGGACGCCAGTACGACCCGTTCCGGTCACTCGACGACCGGCCGTCCGAGGTGTCGGCCACGCCCTGGGACCGCAGCCGGGCCACCGCGTCATCGACCAGCTGGCAGAACTGGATGATCCGCCGCCCGGTGGCCGCAGTCAACTCCTCGGAGGCGATCGGCAGGAACGCGTCGGCGTCCATGCGGTCGGCTAGCCCGCGGAGCTGGAGTACGTCTGCCGCGACCATCGCTTCACCAGCCTGGTGGAGGCCCCCCTGCAGCCCGTCGAGTACCGCCCGCCAGCTGGTCAGGGCCAGCCGCCGGCCATCGGCCAGGATCGCCACCCGCCAGTCGGACCCGCACCCCGCGACCTCCTCGACGGCGTGCCCGGCGTTCCGGCAGCGGGCGGTCAACTCCGGCCACAGGCCCTCGAAGCGGAGGACCGGGGCGACGAACACCAGCAGGCCGCCCACGGGTAGCCGGGCGAGGTATGCGACCGGCTGACGGCCGGTGAGCCCGGCCCAGAACTTCGCCTCGACGATCACCGCCTCGACCCCGGCCGCGTCCCGCCCGACCAGATCCGGGATGGCCCCGCCCGCGTCCGCTGCCTGAGTGCTGAAGGAGACGTCTCCGGGGAAGAGTCGGCCAGTCTGTTCGAGTAAGCGGAGGAAGAGCCGGCGGGCCTCCGTTGACCGCCCCAGGACGTAGTTGAGCCCCTCGGTCGCGAGGTTCTCCGCCTGGGTGGAGCCGAACCGGGTTACCAGATGGCCGAAGAGCGTGTCCATGCGGGCACCGGGGGAGCTGCCACGGTAGGAGGTCGAAGTCGCGGCATTGTAACTGCCCAGCGGGGCCGAGCAAACACCAGGGGGTGGAAGTCGATCAGAGAACCGAAGGATCGGGCCGGCGGTGAATCGTGCTTGACCGGGGCCGAGTGCGAACCGAAACTGGGCCGACACCGCCACCCGCCCGGCATCGGCATCTCGAACGACCGGTTGGATTGAAACCATGCACGGAACTCGTCTGCTCCTCGTGGCCATCTGGTTCTTCACCGCCGGTGCCATGGTCCGGGCCGGGGACCTGCCCAGGAGGGCCGAACCCGAACGGCTGAAGCTCTGGAACCAGAACGCCCCGCAGGGCGACGGGACGTTCGAGAAGGCCGAGGCGTGGATCACCGTCCATCGGCCCGAGAAGCCCAACGGCACCGCCGCGGTCATCTGCCCCGGCGGCGGCTACGGCGGCCTGGTGACCGGGGCGGAGGGTCACGGGATCGCGGCCTGGCTGAACAAGCACGGCGTCACCGGGGTGGTGCTGGAGTACCGCCTGCCGAAGGGCCGGCCGTTCGTCCCGCTGCTCGACGCCCAGCGGGCGATCCGCACGGTCCGCTCGAACGCGAATCAGTGGGGGATCGACCCGGCGAAGGTCGGGATCATCGGGTTCTCGGCTGGCGGGCACCTGGCCTCGACGGCCGGCACGCACTTCGACGGGGGCGACCCGAAGGCCACGGACCCGGTCGGGAAGCAAAGTTGTCGGCCCGACTTCATGGTGCTGGTGTACCCGGTGATCACGATGGGCCAGAGAGGGCACGGCGGCTCCCGCACGAACCTGCTCGGGAAGCAACCCGACGAGAAGCTCATGGAGCTGTTCTCGAACGAGACGCAGGTGACGACCAAGACCCCGCCCGCCTTCCTGGCCCACGCGAAGGACGACAAGGTGGTGGTGCCGGAGAACAGCCGGATCTTCCACGACGCCCTGCTCGCCAAGCAGGTGCCGTCGAAGTACCTGGAGCTCGCCTCCGGCGGCCACGGGCTCAACGGCTACAAGGGGCCGATGTGGGACGCCTGGCAGGCCCAGTCGCTGGCGTGGCTGAGCGAGCTCAAGTTCATCCCGGCGGAGGGGGAGAGGAAGCAGGACGTGGGAGCCCGCCTTCACCCGGCCGTTGAGTCGCTCGGTCGGTGAGGGATCATCCTCGGGCCGGCCAAGGTGGCCGGATGTCCCGCCACCGCAGAGCCCCCCGCAGGGCTGCGTCTGCGACTTGGCCCTGCGAGCTTCAGGCCGACCCTCTTCTCCTGGAGAGCCCCCCGTGATCGCGTTCTTCCGCTGCGTCGCCGAGGCGGTCGTGGAGCAAGGGGTCCGGGGGCTGGCCGCCATGGTGCCGGGCGGCGAGTACGCCTGCGACGTCGCGAAGGCCACCTGGGAGAAGTACCGCCAGCGGAAGAAGGAGACCGAACAGCGGGCCGAGATCCAGATGGTCGTTCGGGCGACCTTCGAGGACGCCCGGCAGGTGGCCGCCGAGGTCGCCCGGGAGGTGACCGCGGGGCGGCCCGAAGATCGGATCGATCTGGAACTCTACCTCACCGGCATCCCGGCCGCCGCCCAGCAGTCGCTCAGGCGACCGGACGACCCGACCGGGACCACGGTCCCGTCCGAGTTCGCCCTGAGTTCCCCCGAGGACCTGCTGAGCCTCCTGCCCGCCCGATCACCCCGGCTCCGCCCCGCCGACCCGCTGCCCGGCCGGCCGGGCTGGGTGCTGGATCGGCCGCTCGGGATCGGCGGGTTCGGGGAGGTGTGGCTGACCCGCCACCCCCGGACGGCCTCGCTGGTCCGAGCGGTCAAGTTCTGCCTCGGGCCCCGGGCCGAGGAGCTGCGGCACGAGGCCCGGCTGATCGACCGGGTGATGGCCGCCGGGCCCCACCCCGGGGTCGTCCCGCTGGTCGACCTGGACCTGGACGCCGACCCGCCGTGGCTGATGTACGAGTACGTCGCGGGCGGAGACCTGGCGGACTGGGCCCGCACCTTGCGACGATTGCCGCCGGACCGGCGGGTGGCCCAGGTGACCGCGGCCCTCCGCCAGCTGGCCGGGGCGGTCGGGCACTTCCACCGGCTCGACCCGTCGGTCGTTCACCGGGACCTCAAGCCCTCGAACATCCTGCTGGATCGAGCCGCCCGGCGGCTCCGGGTGGCCGACTTCGGGGTCGGGGCCGTCGGGGCCGCGGTGGCCTTGGCCGCAGACGCCCGCGGGGCCGCGACCCGATCCGGGCAACTCCTGTCGTGCCTGCGGGGGTCGCACACCCCGCTGTACGCCAGCCCCGAGCAGCGGCGGGGCGACCCGCCGGACCCGCGGGACGACATCCACGCCCTCGGGGTGATCGGCTACCAGATGCTCACCGGACACCTCGACCAGGGGGCCGGGCCGGACTTCGCGGACGACCTGCGAGAGGCCGGGGCCGGCGAGACCCTGATCGCCCTCCTGGGCCGGTGCGTGGCCCACAACCCGAGCCGGCGGCCGAACGACGCGATGGTTCTGGGGGAGGAACTCGGGCGGGTCGCGGCCGGGGTGGACCCGCCTACCGTGGGTCCAGGAGCATCGCCGGCGGGCGTAACTGCCGATGCCCAGGATCTTCCGCAGAGTCCGCCGGCTCCCTCTCCGGCGACCGCCCGCCCGGAGGATCGGCCACCGGCAGCCGCGTGCGGCGAACACGGGTCGGACAGCCACTGGTTCGTCAAGTGGAAGCCGATTCCGGAAGTGGTCGCCCTCCGGGCCCGCTACAAAGATCTGGCGTGGTCGGCCCCGGACGCAGCCACCATGCGACGGCTCCTTGAGGAGTACTGGGCCGAGGAGCAAGCCACCTGTGTGGCGGCCGGCCAGGACCCCTGGGGCGAGCCGGCCGAGGCGGCCTTCCGGCGGGCCGTCAGGAAGGTCAACGACCGGACCCAGGCGATCAACGTTATCGAGGGGGTGCAGAAAAACCTGTATTGAAGGGCGGGGGGCGAGCGAGCCGGTCCGACCCCTCCCACCGAGCCCGCGTCGGTTAACCGCGGCGACTCGTCCTTGCAACGGCCCACAGATCGGCCATGCTGTACGCCGGCGATGGCCGACCGGCCCGGCCGCGGCCTGTGACCGTCCACCACGCCCAACCCGTGTGACAATCCTATGGCGACCCAGACAAAGGGGAGCGACTTCTACCGCGAATACGACCTCGGCGACACCCGCCGCCGGGCTGCCGGCCAGGCCCCGGCCCCGCACCAGCAGCAGGCCCTCCAGGCCCTCGACCGCTGGTACAAGTCCGCCCCGGCCGAGCCCCGGGGCGGTATCCTGGTCCTCCCGACCGGCGGTGGGAAGACATTCACCGCCGGCCATTTTCTCTGCCGCAACCCATTATCCGACGGGTTCCGTGTGCTCTGGCTGGCCCACACCCACCACCTTCTGGAGCAGGCGTTCGCCGGATTCGAGCGGCTCGTCGGGCTGGTGGCGGAGCCGCGGGCGGGGCTTAACGTCCGGGTCGTATCCGGCACGATCGGCCACTTCCCGGTCCACGCCATCCGGCCGACCGACGACGTGGTGGTCGGGTCCGTCCAGACGGTCGGAAACGCCCTGGCGAACGGCCACGAGCGGCTGGCCAGCTTTCTCGACGCGGCCGGCCGGAAGCTGTTCGTGGTGTTCGACGAGGCCCACCACGCCCCGGCCCCGAGCTACCGTCGGCTCGTCCAGGGCCTTCGGGACCGCTGCCCGAACCTGCACCTGCTCGGGCTGACCGCCACCCCGACCCATACCGAGGTGAACAAGCGGGGGTGGCTGCACCGGCTGTTCCCCCAGGGGATCGTGTATCAGGTCGATCCCCAGACCCTGATGGCCGCCGGGGTCCTGGCCCGGCCGGTCCTGGAGGAGGCCCGGACCGAGTTCGAGCCGGCGTTCGACGAGCGGGAATACGAGCGGTGGGTCGGGACCAACCGGGACCTGCCGGATGACGTGATCGACGCCCTTGCGACCAGCCGGGAGCGGAACGACCGGATCGTCGGTCACTACGTCGGAAACCGGGAGCGGTACGGGAAGACGATCATCTTCGCCGACCGCTGGCCACAGTGCGTGTACCTATGCGAGGCACTTCGCCGACGGGGGGTTCGGGCCGACGCGATCTACAGCCACGTCGATGCGAACCCCGGGACGGCCGAGGGCCGGGCCCGTCGGACCGCGTCCGAGAACGCCACAGTCCTGCGGGACTTCCGGGCCGGCAACCTGGACGTGTTGGTGAACATCCGGATGGCCACCGAGGGGACGGACGTGCCGGACGTCCAGACGGTCTTCCTGACCCGCCAGACGACCAGCCAGATCCTGCTCACCCAGATGGTCGGGAGGGCCCTCCGGGGGCCGAAGTTCGGCGGGACCGACCGGGCGTTCATCGTGTCGTTCATCGACGACTGGCGGCACCGAATCAACTGGGCGGCCTACGACCGGCTGGCCCCCGGACTGGCGGACGAGACCGTCCCGGAGTACGGGGCCCGGCCGCCGCTCCAGCTGCTCTCGATCGACCTCGTCCGCCGGCTGGCCCGGCAGATGGACGCCGGAGTGAACGTGAACCCGGCCCCGTACCGGACCTTCCTCCCGGTCGGGTGGTATCGGGTCGAATACGCGGCACGGGTGGAGGGGACCGACGACGACGAGTCGGTCGGCCAGTTGGTCATGGTGTTCGAGGCCGAGCGGGCGGGCTTCGAGCGGCTGATCGCGGACCTGAGGAAGGCGGAGTTGGGTGCGTTCGAGGACCCGACGGTCCGGCTCGATGACGTCCGGGAGGTGCCGGCCGGGTGGGAGCAGGAGTACTTCGCGGATACCGACGAGCGGGTCGGCGGGGGGCTGGCGGCGGACCTGTTCGCGGTCGCCCGGCACCTGGCCCAGAACGACCGCGACCCGCCCCGGTTCTTCCCGTTCGGGGTGCGGGACGACCACGACCTGGATGCCGTGGCCCGGCGGGGGTGGGCCGAGGACCTGGGCCCGCGGCGGCAGGACGAGGCCCTCCAGGCCGAGTACACCCGGCACGACCGCTACTGGCGGGTCATCTACCACACCTACGGGCAGTTCAAGTCCCACTTCGATGCGTGCATGAACCGGCTGCTGGACGCCCACCGGCACCAGGCCGATCCGGTCGCCCACCGACCGACGTTCCGAACCCCGGAGGCGGTCCCGGTGGCCGAGCCGTCGGAGGACCTGAAGGAGCGGGTGAAGTCGCGGGACGGGTATCGGTGCGTGTGCTGCGGGTACGGGAAGCGGCGGTCGGTGCTGACGGTGGACCACATCTCCCCGAGCTACCACGGGGGGACCAACCAGTTCGACAACCTCCAGACGTTGTGCAACACGTGCAACACGGCGAAAGGGATCGAGCGGATCAGCTTCCGCAACCACCAGACCGCCCTGACCGGGGCCCCGCCGCGGCTCCCGGTCCTGAAGCTGCCGGCCGGGGAGAACGCCCGGGACCCGGAGTGGTGGGAGATGTTTCTGCGGCGGACGTTGAACCTGTTCTACCGGTGTGCGGCGGTGGACGCGGTCGAGATCGGGAGCCGGGGTGAGCGGCTGCGGCACTGGCGGGTGCGGCTGTTCCCGGGGAACGACCCGGCCTGGGTGGGACCGCACCTCGCGTCCCTGGCCGAGGAGATCCGGGGGACCCGGGAGGGGGCCGGCTACACGGCCGCTCCGGAGCAGATCACGGTCACCGGCTGACCGCGGGCCGGAGTGAGGGGTTGGCCGAGTGTCGTGGCTGAGCTTACCGATGCACGACGAACACGCATTCCTGGCCGCTATCCGGGCCGACCTGGAGGACGACCTGCGACGGCTGGTGTACGCCGACTGGCTGGACGACCGGGGCGACCCCCGCGGGCCGTTCCTGCGGCTACACCTCGCCCTCCGGGCCGCCGGCCCGGACCACCTCGACCGGGTGCCGGCCGAGCACGAGCTCAGCCGCCTGCGGGTCGGCCTGGACCCGGCCTGGCTGGCGGTCGTGGAGCC
Organism: Gemmataceae bacterium; assembly: GCA_028288765.1. Classification (GTDB taxonomy): domain Bacteria; phylum Planctomycetota; class Planctomycetia; order Gemmatales; family Gemmataceae; genus Urbifossiella. Next base: position 18,330 of record JAQGHQ010000330.1, read on the forward strand.
GGAGCTGGCTCCCCGGCGGGATGACGACCTGGATCGATTACCATGCCGGTGCTTCGATGCCGGGTACGAGGACCGGCAGTGGCCCGCCCTCTCGTTCCATACCGAGCCGCAGGACACCGAGTGCGACTCCTGGAAGCGATTGCTGGACCTCGTCGAGGAGGCGGCCGCCGACGGCCGGAAAGAGTTCATCCCTGGGGCCGCTCTGGGGGCCGACCAGTGGTCGCGGATCGTGACCCTCCCGCCGACCATCGGGAAGCTGACGGCGGTTCGGCGGCTATACCTGTACGGCAGCCATCTGGTCCGCATCCCGCCGGAGATCGGGCGGATGACGGCCCTGGAGGAGTTCGACCCCTACACCTCGTACCGGCTCCACTGGTTCCCATATGAGATCACCCGGTGCCCGAACTTGCGGAAGAGCCGGGTCAGCACCCGGGCCCTGTACGGGAACTTCAAGTATCGGCCGCCGTTCCCTCAGCTCGACCCTGGGGTGGGGCCGTCTCTCGGCCAGGTCGAGCCGTCCCGGCTGCCGCTGAGAAACCGCCCGGCCGAGTTCACCCGGCCCTGTAGCGTCTGCGGGCGGCCGTTCGAGGACCGGCGGCTGCACCGGGTCTGGATCTCGCTACGGGTCGCCACCGATGTGCTGCCTCTGCTGGTGAACGCCTGCTCGGAGGATTGCATCAAGCGGCTCCCGGGCCCGCCGGACGGGTACGTCCCGACGCCCCACCGGGGCGGACCGGACATCCCACAACCACCGACAAACTGGTAGTGTCGGGGGGAGGTCCTCCGAGGCCGGTGAACTGCCAGAGCGACACCGAGTTCCTTCCTGGGGCCTCGTGGCTCCGCCTAGGAAAAGCGTCGCGGGGGACAGGCGTACTCGCTTCATCACCCCGGGGGGGCGAACATGGAGAACCCGGTCCGGTTCGACCTCTGGGCGGTGGTGCGGCCGGGTGTCGCGGCGGAAGCCGTCGCGGAGTTGCGACGGCTCGACCCGCACCTGGCCGAGGTGGAAGTCCGCCGGCGGGTGAGCCGCTCGTGGCGGGAGTGGACGTTCATCCCGCTCGCCGGCCGGGTGCGGTGGTCGCAGGTTCTCGCGGTCCGGGCCGCACCGCCAGCGTGGGCCGGGCAGCTGCGGTGCTATCAGGAGGGGTACTCGCCGGACGAGCCACCGATCGGCTACTGTCCCGAACACGACCTGCACTTCGGCGGGTGCCTCGGCTGCCACGTCTGCACGGGGTTCTTCGTCAGGTAGGTGATGGTCCAGGTTCCGACTGCGTCGGCCGAGACGGCACCCGGAACGCACTTAAACGTCCCGGCGGTTCCGTCATGCTGGGCGGAGTATGGGGGCCGACGATGACCGAGGTGGACTGGCACAGCGGCACCCGCCCGACGGCGATGCTGCTGGCCGTGCGGGACCTCGTCAGCCCGCGGAAGGTGGTGCTGTTCGGCTGTGCCTGCTGCCGCCGGATCTGGTCCCGGCTCGGTCCCGCGGATCGGAAGGCCGTCGAACAGGCCGAGGCGGCGGCCGACGACCCGGCGGCGTTCCGGGAGTTCCTGGCACGGCTCGAACCCGAGCGGGTCGCCGCCTTGGCGGTCGCGGGCCTGCTGGCCCAGCCGGTCGACGACGCCCTCACGTCGCTCCTGGAGACGCAGACCGCCCTCCGCCTTCGGCTCGACGGGGATCGGGGATGGGGGATCGGGTCGCTCGCGTTCGAGGCGGCCAGGTTGGCCGTGGAGGGCGAACCGGAGGCCCGCCGGCAGGTCGCCCGGGCCCGCGAGGAGGTCGAGCAGGCGGCCCTGGCCCGGGAGGTCTTCGGCAACCCGTTCCACCCGCCGGCGGTCGAGGCGTCCTGGTCAACGCCTCCGGTCGTCGCCCTTGCCCGGCAGGTGTACGAGACTCGGGACTTCGGCCCCATGCCGATCCTGGCCGACGCCCTTCAGGACGCCGGGTGCGAGAATGCCGACGTGCTCGGTCACTGCCGCTCGGACGGCCCGCATGTTCGGGGGTGCTGGGTGGTCGATCTCGTGCTCGGGAACTCATGACGGCGGGGGCGTTCGAACCCGGCCGCGGTTCGGTCGGACGGGCGGGCCCCGCGGAGGCGTTGAGGATGACGGAGGAAGAGTGGGGAGCACGCGAACTGCTGTTCGGCCCGCCGCCGTTGTCGCCGCTCTCGTGGTTGCGTGACCCCGTCGGTGACCGGAGGATGTTCCTGTTCCTGGCCGCGTACCTGCCCCGGCTCATGCTCGGTCGGTTCTGCCCCGCTTGTGTCGAAATGCTTCCGCTGTTCTCGCAGCACGGAGAAGGCAAGGTTGCCACGGAGGATTGGGTTGCGGCCAGGCGAGAGCATGACCTGCGATCAAGAGGGCAGGACGATTGTGCGACCCGACGCGTGTTCCGAGCGACCATCCAATATCTCCGGAGCTTCTTCTGCCCGGCAGAGTTCTGGGATCGTCTTTTTCAGACTCATACCGAGGTCAGCTTTCGGCTAAGGCAGAAGGACCCCGGTGACCCCAACGCGAACGGGGAGTGGATGACCGACCCCGAGACGGTCGCCGTGTCTCGTGAGGGGATGCGGTTGCTCCGGGACATCGGCGGGAACCCATTCCGCCCCGTCGCCTTCGACCCGTCGTGGCGGACCGACACCGCCGCCACGCTCGCCCGCCAGATGTACGAGTCGCGGGAGTTCTCCGCGATGCCGATCCTGGCCGACGCACTTCAGGACGCCGGATGCGACAACGAGGACATCCTGGGGCACTGCCGGGGCGACGGGCCGCACGTCCGCGGCTGCCACGTCATCGACTTGCTGCTGGGCAAGGAGTAGGCCGTGACCGAGGCGGAGTGGGGTTCGGCGACCGACCCGTATGGCATGATCCAGACCGCACGCCGGCGGGCCGGCGAGCGGAAGCAGCGGTTGTTCGCCGTCGCCTGCTGCCGACACATCTCGCACCTGCTCGTCCACGACGACCTGCGGGCCGCGGTCGATGCCGGGGAGGGGTACGCCGACGGGCTTGTTCCCCGGGCCGCCCGGGACGGTGCGTATGCCGTCCTCGACGAACCGAGGGACTTGCTCGCCGATGCGGCCACCGCCGAAGAGCACGGAAGCATCCCGTCCGAACTGGCGACTTACTCCGAGCAGGCGAAGGGTGCCGGGGTGCCGCTCCCGGCCGTCGTGCATGCGGCGGATGCGGCCCTGATGGCCGCCCAGTCCGGCGAGGTGCAATCCGCCGATCCGGGGTACTATCCCGGGTCGTACTACCCGGCCGCCTTGGCCGCCCGTGAGTTCGCCTCACCGGGCCGCCCCGAGGAGGAACCGGACCCCGCCGAGTTCGCCTTTCAGTGCCGTCTCATCCGTGACATCTTCGGGAACCCGTTCCGCCCCGCCGCCTTCGAACCGGCCTGGCAGACCTCGACCGTCGTTTCTCTTGCCCGGCAGATGTACGAGGCTCGGGACTTCGGCCCGATACCGATCCTGGCGGACGCCTTGCTGGACGCCGGGTGCGACAGCCAGGAGGTTCTCGATCATTGTCGGGGTGAGGGTCCGCACGTCCGGGGGTGCTGGGTGCTGGACCTGATCCTCGGAAGGGAGTAGCCCGTGACCGACGGAGAATGGCTGGCGGCGACCGAACCCGCACCGATGTTGGAGTACCTGCGGGGAAAGGCGAGTGACCGGAAGCTGCGACTGTTTGCGGTGGCGTGTTGTCGACGCATCTGGCACTTACTCCGCCACGACTGGAGCAAGGAAGCGGTCGATGTGGCCGAGATGAACGAAGATGGTCTGGTCGACGCGTTGGTTGTCGAGGGGCGTGCGGATCAGGCCGAGCAGGCGATCGGGCGGGTGGCTCTCCGCTCCCAGGTCGACGAGTACGCCGCAACCGCAGCAGCATGGGCGGTGGCGTTCGATCCCGACCGGCGGTGCCGGGCGTTCGAACCCGCGGCGGTCGCGGCGGGGATGGCGGCAGGTCCGGGGGACTGGACTCTCGGGCGAGACCGCGAGTTCACCCGCCAGTGCGGGGTGTTGAGGTGCCTGTTCGGCAACCCATTCCGCCCCGTTGTCCTCGCCCGGTCGTGGCTGACCCCTACGGTGGTTTCACTGGCCGAAGTGATCTACGAGGGTCGGGCGTTCGACCGACTTCCGATCCTGGCCGACGCCCTCCAGGACGCCGGGTGCGACAATGAGGACGTCCTGGGGCACTGCCGGGGACCGGGGCCACATGCCCGTGGGTGCTTCGTGGTAGACCTGCTCTTGGGAAAGGGGTAGGCCGTGACAGAGGCGGAATGGCTGCCGTGCGTCAGGCCGGAACCGATGCTCAGGTCCGATGTACCCGGGGGGGCGGCCCGCCAAGCCCGCCCGTGCGGGTGGGCCTTCGTTCGACGGGCCTGGCACCTGATGGCAGACGTGCGTAGCCGGCAGGTCCGCCCCACCCCAGGCCGGGCAAGATCGTGGTACGAGCGGTGCGGATGGGGCGTTCGATGATTAGCCTCTGGGTCTGGGTGGCATTTCTCATCGGGCTGCTGGTGGCCGGGGCGGTCAGCCCCTTCCTCCTGGTCGTCTGGCACTTCGTCGGCCGGCCGGTCGCCCTGGCCCTCCGCCTGATCGAGCCGACCGCCGCCGACCTCGTCGCCCGGGGCTGGAAGGCCGAGCGGGACGGGCAGGCGGCCGACGCCCTGGCGGCCGACGACGAGGCCCTCCGGCTCAGCCGGCGGGACCAGGAGGTGGAGGCCCGACGGGCGGCCCTGCTCGACCGGCACCCCGACCTGGCCCCGCAGGCCGAGAGGGCCGAGAGGGACCGGCTGGTCGCCCTCGGCCCGGTCGAATTCCTCGAACACTTCGAGGGGCGGGTGACCGACCGGAAGCTGCGGCTGGTCGCCGTGGCCTGCTGCCGCCGGGTGTGGGACCGGCTCGACGACGACCGGTTGCGGGCGGCGGTCGACGCCGCCGAGCGGCACGCCGACCAGCCGCTCCCCGGGGGGGAGGCCCGGGCGATCTACACGGCGGCGTCGCCCGCCGGTGGGCCAGGTCCGGACGACGAGGCCCGTGCCGCCGCCGTCCTCCTGGCACCGTGGGCGAGGGCGATCCCCCACCACGGGACCATCGAGGTGGTGATGCTGACGGCAGCCACGGTCGGGGCGGCCGAGCAGGCGAAGCTCGTCCGGTGCGTCGTCGGACTCCCGCACCGGGAGAGGGAAGTCAGCCCGTCGTGGGCGACCTCCACTGTGCTCTCCCTCGCCCGTCGAATGTACGAGAGCGGGGACTTCTCGGCCTTTCCGATCCTGGCCGACGCCCTCCAGGACGCCGGGTGCGAGAACGCCGACATTCTGAACCACTACCGGGAACCGGGGCCGCACGCCAGGGGGTGCTGGGTGATCGACGCGATCCTCGGGAAGGAATAAAACCCGTGAACCAGCTGCCCGTCGATACCACCCCGGGCCCGAGGTCCCGCCCGGTGTATGCCGCCGGGGCCCTGGCGGTGATCGCCGTCGGGCTCTGGTGCCGGTCCGAAACGGCCGGTCTCCCGTGGCCGGTGGCCAAGTACCTCGGAGATGCCCTCTGGGGGCTCGTCCTGTTCCTCGGTATCGGGTTCCTGCTCCCCCGACTCCCGACCGGATCGGCGGCCGGGCTGGCGGCGGCCTTCGCGGTCGCGGTCGAGGTGAGCCAGCTGTACCACGCCCCGTGGTTCGACGCTGTCCGCGGCACCCGCCCGGGCGGGCTGGTTCTGGGCACCCCGGCCGCCACCTTCGCCTGGGCCGACATCGCCGCGTACCTGGCCGGGGTCGCGGCCGGGGCGTCCGCCGAGCGGGTGTTCTCCGGGCGAGGAAGCGGACCGGGGGCGGGAGCCGATCATCCGAACGACCCGAGGGCCGAATCATGACCGAGGACCAGTGGCGGACCTGCGACGACCCGGCCCGGATGCTGGAGTTCCTGCGGGGTAAGGCGAGCGAACGGAAATTGCGGCTGTTTGCCGTAGCCTGCTGTCGTCGGATATCCCGGCATCTCGGCGATCCCCGAAGTTGGGAGGCAATCGGCCGAGCGGAAGATTATGCGGATGGCGTGCTCACTTCCGGTCAACTTCACGATGCCGCCACTGCTGCGTGGGAGGCGACGGCTCCGCTTCAAGAGGCGGCGTACCACGCCTCAAAAGCAGCGGCGTGGGCGACCGACCCTGATGCGGAGGTTGCATCCACGGAGGCGGCGGACGCAGCCATTAGTGCTACAGTTTGCGACCCGCACGACCCTGAGGTAGATCATCTTTACCAGACCGCCGCACTTCGTTGCACGGTAGGCCCTCTGCCGTTCCGCCCCGCCTTCTTCGATCCCGCTTGGCGAACGTCTACCGTCCTGGCTCTGGCCCAGAGCATCTACGATGGGCGGGCGTTCGACCGGCTCCCCATCCTCGCCGACGCCCTCCAGGATGCGGGCTGTGACTCCGCCGACGTAATCGACCACTGCCGATCGGACGGCCCGCACGTCCGGGGCTGCTGGGCGGTGGACCTGATCCTGGGCAAGCAATCATTCGTGCCCGACCCGTGGCCCGGAGGTGACACCAGATGTCCGGCCCCTTCCCCCGCCCGGCCGCCCCGGGCACCGTCGCGGCGGACCGGCTCGCCGCGGTCGAGAACCTTCACACCGCGTGCCGGCAGTGGACCGTCCCGGTCCACCGGCCGTACACCGACTTGACCTTCGGATTCGGGTTCGCCGTCCTCGGTGACCCGGCCCGGGCCCGACGGCTCGCCGCCGACGGAGCCGCCGTCCTGGAGTCGATCGCCCCCCCGGCCGAGGGCGAGCAAGACCTGATCGCCGTCACGGGGGCGATCATCCGGCGGTTCCTGTCCAGGGTCTTCCGCTACCGTATCGAGCAGGCCCTCAACGGGGCCCCGCATGCCGGGACGCTGGCCGGACCGGTGCTCGCGGACTGGGTCGAAATTGCCCGACAGGCCGCCGACGGGACGGTCCTGAACCCGTACAAGCTGGCCGAGCACGCGATCAACGTCTACCGCATGGTGTCGCGGGTAGTCGAACCCGTGGACCGGGCCGATCCCTACACCCCGTGGTCCCGAAACCACGACGCGTTGAGCCGGGAATTGGCCGAGCTTCACGACGTGCATGACCCGGCGGAGATCGCCGCCCGGCTCGGCCGGCTGGTCCGGTCCGCGATCTCGGCAGACGGGGCGGGATCGGATCGCCTCCGGCTCCTCCGCGACGCCCTGCCGCTCTCCCTCAGGGCCGGCCCGGCGTTCGCCGCCGAGGCACTCGACCTCGTCGGGCAGGTCCTGGCGGACGCTACCGGGGAGGTGGTTGTGGGCGGTCAGGGTCAGGCCCCGGTCATCGGGCAGCTGTGTCAGCTGGTGGAGCAGTCGCTATTCGTGGCGGGCAGCATCGGGCGTGCGGACCTGGCCCGCGAGTGGGCCGGGCGGTTCGCCGGGCTGGCCGAGCGGTTCCCGGTCGAGTTCAGGGTCAGGCTCGTCCGCACGGCCGGCCCGCAGTGCCTGCGGACCCTCCGGGCCCTCGGCCTACCCGACGACATCGACCGGCTCGTGGTCCGCCTGGGGGCGGTCGTCCCGGACTCCTACCCCCACGCGGACCCGGAGGCCGCTGGGGGCGTCCTCGGGGCGAGGCTGGTCCTCGCGGCCGGGTGGCTGGCCCTCGACCGTGCCGGGGAGGCCGGCCCGGTCCTGGACAAGGCCCGGCACGAGGTGCTCGACCCGGGCGGGCTGCCGCTGCCGTCGAAGGACTACACGGAGTTGGCCCGGGCCTACCTGTTTTCGGTCGGGCAAGGGCACCCGGAGTCGGAGCTCGGGCGGATCATCGACCTGTTCCGCGTAATGCCGCCCGGGCGGGTGACCAACACCTGGACGACGGCCTCGTACTTCTCCCGGTCGCACCTGATCCTGACCGAGGAGGCCGTCGCGGCCGCCTGCCGGATGCTGGTCGAGCCACCGCTACCCGGGTAGCGGCGGCCGTCGCCCCGGGACCGACGGGATCACGCCGCTACGGACGCGGGAGGCGGATGATGACCCGGGGGGAGTGGCGAGCGGCGACCGATCCCACGCAGATGCCGGCCTTCCTGACGGGCCGTGCGAGCGACCGGTGAGGCCGACATTCTGGGTCACTGTCCCTGGCCGGGCCCGAAGGACTGTCGCGAGCAACAGGGGCCCTGGCCGCACCAGCCCCGGGGGGGCGAACATGGAGAACCCGGTCCGGTTTGACATCTGGACGGTAGTGCGTCCGGGTGCCGCAGCAGAAGCCTTTGCGGACTCCCTATTGCTCAACCGGAACCTTCCCGAACCGGAGGCCCGCCGGCAGGTGAGTCGCTCGTCGCGGGAGGGGGCATTCGTCCGGCTGGCCGGCGGGGTGCCGTGGTCGCACGTCCTCCGTGTCCGGGACGCACCGCCCGCGTGGACAGGGGAACTGCGGTGCTATCAGGAGGGGTACTCGCCCGCCGACCCGCCTGCGGGTTACTGCCCTGAACACGACCTCTACTTCGGCGGGTGCCTCGGCTGCCATGTCTGCACGGGGTTCTTCGTCAGGTAGGTGATGGTCCAGGTTTCGACCACATCGGCCAAGACGGCACCCGGAACGCACTTGAACGTCCCGGCGGTTCCGTCATGCGGGGCGGAGTATGGGGGCTGACGATGACCGAGGCGGACTGGCAGAACGGCACTCGCCCGACAGCGATGCTGCTGTCGGTCCGTGATCCGGCCCCCACGAAGGATGACGAGCCGGACGGTCAAGGCCGTCCCCGGGGGTTCGGGTTATCTCAAGTCTGGGGGCCTGAGAGCGGTTCGGCAATAGTGGCTCACGACAATAACCCCAAGCGACAACCCCGAGGCCGCAAGCAAGTAGCCGAGGGAGAGCAAGCCCGGCTGATCACCGCGACCAACCAACAAAAGCCGCAATAAGAACCCGGCACCGACCACACACAAGCTCCCGAACAGGACGGCAAGCGGCCGCCCGATTTCGGGCGTTCGGTGGCAGACCACCCGCACGGCCTGTAGTCCGAGGGTGTACGCCCAAGCGATGACGGTACACAGCAGACCGACGAAGAGCCAGTTGTACGCCACCCCCCAACCCAAACCAATGCCAGGCTTGTGATCCCTTTCCTCTGCCCGCCAAACGATCTCTTGCAACGCTTCATCCTCTGCCAAGCGATAAGCGGCCGAGCGTGATTGTGCGAACGTACCAAGTGCAATCAGGGGCACGCTCCCCCACAGGAGGCCCATCATCCCGACGAGGCTGCCCATGGTCAACATCCTGTTCACTGGCGAACCTCCTTGCCGAACGACCCCGCTCAGCTGCCCGGCCCACCTCGGGAAGCTACGAACTCCCCGAAGCCGACCGGCGGCCCTCCCCGCTACCCCGGGTCGCTCGACAGCTTAACCGACCGGTACACCCACTGCCATCCCCCGGTCCGGCCGGGTATCCTTTACCGCAGACACCCCGGGGGCCGACCGATGACCGAGGCGGAATGGCTGGCGGCGACCGACCCGACGCCGATGCTGGAGTTCGTGCGGGCAACTGCAAAAAGCGACAGGAAGGTCCGACTCTTGGGAGCAGCCTGTTCTCGGTATGGCTTGCAGTTCCTCAATGGAGACTGTTGCCGTCTGGCTGTAGAGATTGTCGAACGAAGTGCTGATGGATTGGCTAATCCGGAAGAATTCCGAGAGGCTCGCAGAGCAGTTGAAGACGAGATGAAAAGAAACTGGCCCTCAGCAGAAGTCAATCGGTACTGGTGGGCGGTCGGAGGTCTCTTCAATCAGGGTGGTCGGGAAGCTGCGGTGTATACGGCTAATGCCATCCTCAGCGGCCATGAACCCGCCGCCAGAACTGCTTTTCTATCGTCTACCAAATGCATCTTCGGCAACCCCTTCCGCCCCGTCACCGCCGCTCCCTCCTGGCTCTCCTCCACCGTCACTGCCCTGGCCCGCCAGATGTACGACGCCCGCGACTTCTCCCTCATGTCGGTCCTGGCCGACGCCCTCCAGGACGCCGGGTGCGACCACCCCGACATCCTCGCCCACTGCCGGGGCGACGGGCCGCATGTGCGGGGATGTTGGGTTGTCGATCTGGTGCTGGGGAAGGGGTAGGCTGGAGCTGCCAGGCGGCTTATCATCATTTCGCGGGTAACTTGACCAGAACAATAACCATCAGGCCATTATCGGCGGTGGACTTGAACTCGCTCGGTCGAAGAGTTGGGTCGATTAAGAACGGCATGCAGATCGTCAGCTGGTCCTTCCCTAGCACGTAGATGCACGCAGCCGTTTGACCAGTTTCTTGTCCGTCAAGTGAGGTGATGTCGATCTGCTTGGGCGACTTCGCGGGGTTCAGCTTAAACGTCGTCTTCCGATCGCCCCCCTTGTTCACGGCCAGAAAAGTCAGTTCCTCGCCCTTGATCAAGACCCTCATATTCTTAACTTCGGGGTGATCTTTGGGATATTTTTCCCCCCTGGAATTGAGCTCGAATACCTCCCATTCTCCTTGGATTTTTTTGGCTTCTTCGGCGGCTGTTGGACTGGTGGATCGGGGAACCGGGGCTTTTGCGAAGCAGATGCTTCCAACGACGGAAAGTGCCACTAGGGTTGTCGTCAGCATATTTCCGGTCATGCTTTCATATCCCGAAGAAGGCGGGGAGGTGAATTAGAGTATGTGTGTTTAATCCCTGGGTGGCCGAACATCAAGGCCAAAAAAGTTCGGTTACCTTCCCGAGTACGTGAACTCCCGTGCCAAGCCCCACCCTCCCCTCCCATTTTAGGGTTTATCAACAACTCCGGGGGGTTTTGCAACAGAGGGAGGTCTAGCAACAAAGCTGCCCTGCTGACCCTAAATACCTCCCCGCAAAGACGGAAGTGATGTCCGCCCTCCACTCCCCGGCGGGCTTCGCGGGAACGGCCCGGGCGGGGCACGGAAGAGTCGGTCGAGTACAGTAAGCGGTGCCGCCCGATCGTC
>JAQGHQ010000368.1 GCA_028288765.1 Gemmataceae bacterium
CTCACGATCATCGGGAAAGAATGACTGACCGCTCGGTGCGCTCACACGGAGGTGCGCCGAGTCCCCAAGGAAGAGGACCACCGAGATGATTACCGTCCGCAAGATCGTACTCGCCGCCGCCGTCGCCCTCGGGGTGGCGGCGACCGACTCCCCTGCCCTGGCCGAGGGCTGGGGCTGCAACGGCCCATTCTGCAACACCCCGAAGTACCCGACCCTGGGCCTGTGGGCCACGCACGGCAACGGGCTGTTCAGCCGCAACAAGGCTCCGCTCCCGACATTCCAGGCCGCCCCGTGGTACCTGTACTGGCCGTACGACGGGCATTTCATGACCCCGGCCCCGGTGACCGCCCCGTTCTACGCCCCGCCGGTCGGGGGTAACTTCCCGGTCAACCCGTACTTCCCCGCCCCGGCCGGCCAGTACGGGCCGATCCCCGGCGGGCCCGCTCCGGCCGGCGTCCCGATCACCCCGGGCGGGTTCGGCCCGTCCTCCTATCCGGCCCCGCCGCCCCCGGCCGCCCGCCCGCAGCCGTGAGTTGAGGGCTCGTCCCCCGGCGCCGCCCTCGTCGTTCACCGCCCCCGCCCGACCCGCACATCCCCGCGGGTCGGGCGGGGGCGGTCGTCGTACTGCTCTTTGCGGGAGAAACTCGGGCCCGGGGGGTTTGGAACCGCCCGCGGCATCCGGTAACATAAAACTCGCGGATGGGGGCGGTTTCCCGCACGAACGACGTCATATCTCCCACGTCATAGGCCCGGGCGAGCGGGCGAGGGTTTTCCACATGAGTCAGGAACAATTGGGCGAGCTGGTGCCGGTCGGGGGCGGGGACGCGATCCCGCTCATCCAGAACGTGATGACCATCGGGCGGCGGGAGTCGTGCGACATCTGCCTGGACTTCCCGAACATCTCCGGCACGCACGCCGAGCTGGCGTACCGGAACGGGGTGTGGCACGTCCGCGACATGGGCAGCACCAACGGGGTGAAGGTGAACGGGGAGCGGACCGTCCGCCGCCCGCTCCGGCCCGGGGACGAGGTCGCGGTGGCGAACCACAAATACACGATCCAGTACCAGCTCACCGCCGGGAGCTCGATCGACGACGTCTTCTCCGAGGAGGAGGACGTCTTCGGCCAGTCGTTGCTGGAGAAGGCCGGGCTGGCGAAGCCGAAAAAGCCCGACAACCGCGAGAAACGGTAAGGACTCGCTCAGAACGGTCGGCCGAAACCCGAACCCCGGGCCCGACAACGGGCCGGGGTTCGTTGTGTTTCTCGTGCCGGGGCTTGTCGGACAGGTCACCCGAGTTGTGACACGGACACAAAACCTGAGGGCGGGCGATGGCGGGGTCGCTGACCGGGAAGGTGGCGCTGGTGACCGGGGCGTCGTCGGGCATCGGGCGGGCGGTGGCGGTGCAGCTGGCCGCGGCCGGGGCCGACGTCGCCCTCAACTACCTGACCCTGCCCGACGGGGCCGAGGAGACCGCCGCCCGGATCGAGGCGCTCGGCCGGAAGGCGGTGCTTTACCGGGTCGACGTGTCGGACCAGCCCGCCGTGGAGCAGATGGTGGCCGACGCGGTGGCCCTGCTCGGCCGGCTCGACGTGTTCGTGTCGGCCGCCGCCTACAGCGACCGGGAGCCGTTCCATACGGCCGATATGGCCGGGTTCCGCAAGACGATCGACGTGACGATGTGGGGGGCGTTTTACGGGCTCCGGGCGGCGTGCCGGCGGATGATCGACCAGGGCGACGGCGGGGCGGCGGTGCTGGTCAGCAGCCCGCACGCCCAGATCGCGTTCCCGCACTGCATGGCCTACAACATGGCGAAGGCCGCGCTCGACCAGATGATGCGGACCGCCGCGGCCGAGCTCCTCCCGCACAAGATCCGCGTGAACGGCGTCTACCCCGGGTGGACCGACACCCCGGGCGAGCGGAAGTTTTTCACCGACGCGATGATCGCGAAGGCCGCCCCCGGCCTGCCGTGGGGCCGGCTCGCGACCCCCGACGAGATCGCCCGGGCGGTCGTGTTCCTGGCCGACCCGGCGGCCGATTACATCACCGGGACGATCCTGCACGTCGACGGCGGACTCTTCCTCCCGTGGTGGTCGAAGCGGGACGGCGGGGAGCTGTGAGGAATCGGCGCCGCGGTTTCTCGTCCGGGCACTCGACAGCCCGCGGGCGGCAGGGTAGACTCAACTCACCATTCGACCCGCGGGCCTGCCCTCACCCCAGTTCCGAAGACAGGTCTGCGACACCCGTGGCGTGTCCCGCGCAGTCGTGCGGGCCATCCGGCGGCACACAGCCGCCGAGGGAGCGACCATGAACCGGAGCGCCAAGCGACAGCACCACGAACAGGCCCGGAAGCGGCACCGGCACGAGCAAGAACAGCACGCGCGGGAAGTGGCGAAGAAGCCGCGGGCGTCCTTCCCCGCCTTCTTCCTCGTCGCCGGCGTCGCGATCATGCTCCTGGTGGTCCTCGGCGTCGCGTTCCTGAGCTGATCCCCGGGCGTGTCCTCCGCCCCGGGTTACCGGTATTCATCCCGGACGGGGTAGAACACGTCGAGCGCCCGGGCCGGGCCGCCGACCGGGACGACGCGGTGTCGCACCCCGCCCGGGATGAAGTAGAAGTCGCCGGGGCCGAGGGTCTGTTCCTCGTCCCCGATCTGGAACAGGGCCCGTCCGGTCATCATCACCCCCATCTGCTCGTTCAGATGGCTGTGCCAGTCCACGACCCCGTCCGCCGGGATGTCCACGAGCGACAGCTGGAGGTGGTCCCCGGCGAACGTGCGGATCGGGGTCGACCCGAACACCACGTGGTGTCCGCACTCGTCCGGGGTCGGGAAGTACCGGGACATGAGCTCTCCGAAAAAGGGGAAAAGCCCCGGGCCGGCCCGGGGCTTTTCCCCT
>JAQGHQ010000388.1 GCA_028288765.1 Gemmataceae bacterium
TACTCGTCGAGGGTGGTGGCCCCGATGCAGTGGAGCTCCCCGCGGGCGAGCATCGGCTTGAGCAGGTTCCCGGCGTCCATCGCCCCCTCGGCCTTGCCCGCCCCGACGACCGTGTGGAGCTCGTCGATGAACAGGACGATCCGGCCCTCGGCCGAGGTTACCTCCTTGAGGACGGCCTTCAGGCGTTCCTCGAACTCGCCGCGGTACTTGGCCCCGGCGATCAGCGCCCCCATGTCGAGGGCGACGACCTTCTTGTCCTTGAGCCCCTCGGGCACGTCGCCGCGGACGATCCGCTGGGCCAGCCCTTCCACGATGGCGGTCTTCCCGACGCCGGGCTCGCCGATCAGCACCGGGTTGTTCTTGGTCCGGCGGGAAAGGACCTGGATGACCCGGCGGATCTCCTCGTCCCGGCCGATCACCGGGTCGAGCTTCCCGCGGGACGCGAGCTGGGTCAGGTCGCGGCCGTACTTTTCGAGCGCCTGGTACGTTTCTTCCGGGTTCTGACTCGTGACCCGCTGGTTCCCCCGTACCTCCTGGAGCGCCTTGAGCAACCGGTCGCGGGTGACGCCGAACTCCTTCAGCAGCTTGCCGCCGGGCCCGGTGTCCTCGGCGATGGCGAGCAAGAGGTGCTCGACGGAAACGTACTCGTCTTTCAGCTTCTTCGCCTCGTCCTCGGCCTGGGCGATCATCTTGTTGAACCGGCCGGTGACGTACATCTGCTCCGGGGCCCCGTTCGGCCCGGTGACCTTGGGTAGCTTCTCGAGCTCCCGCTGGACCTTGATCGTGAGCGCGTCGACCGACACTCCGGCCTTGTTGAGGATTGCGGTGGTGAGTCCCTTATCCTGGTCGAGCAGCGACAGGAGAACGTGCTCCACGTCGATCTGCTGGTGGTTCATCCGGGTCGCCAGCATTTGTGCGCTGGATAACGCCTGCTGGGCCTTCTCGGTAAACCTATTCAGGTCCATCACTTCCTCCCGCGTCATGGGACGGTGACCGCCCACCTGGATCTTATCCGTCACAGTGAGCGAGTGCGTACTCCGGTCCTGCCCGCCGTCAGTCTTGCGCGAGCCAGGTCGTTCTGATTATGCCGGTCTGAGGCCGGGCGAAGGAGGGTACGGTCCCTCGCTTTGAGTGGTCGGGTTCTCGGAATGATTCAAGCCGGGTCACAGGTGGACTTGCCGTTTTGTGCATCTGTTGCCCCGTTCCCGGCAGTGGCTTATTCTCGTTCAAGGCCGGATCGAGCTGCGGGGGAACTCTGCCATGGCCGGGAGCCGCAACCGTCGTGCCGACGACGAGGACGACGACCGCCCGAGACGCCAGCGGAATGACGACGACGACAGTCGGCCCCGCTCCCGGAGGCGATGGGATGACGACGACCGTCCGCGGCGGCGCCGGCGGTCGGATGACGACGATGACGACCTCCCCCGCCGCCGGCCCCGGCGGAAATCCCGCGGGCCGGGGATCGGGAAGGTCCTCGCGATCGTCTGCGCGGTGGTCGCGGTGGTCGCGATCATCGCCGTCGTTATTCTGCTCGCCGCCGGCACGTTTTCGTCCGGCCGGGCGGACATTTCGTACGAGAAGTGCACCGGGATCAGCCAAAGCGACACCGTCGAAGGGCTGACCAAAAAGTTCGGCCGCCCGGAGAAGTACGACCGCTCCGAATGGGGGCGGGTGACCCCCGGCTCCCAGGGCAGGCGACGACCCGCGGCCGAGAAGTCGTCCAGCCTGGCCGAGTACAACAATCTCGCGGCGGAGGTGACCGCCTGGTATGGCTGGCGGAAAGGACAGGAAGAGGTTTACGTCGCCGAAGGGACGGACTTCAAGGGCCGCAAGGGGTTGGTCATCAAAATCTACTGCAATCCGAAAATCGTCGAGGATGCGTTTTTAAAGCCGAACGCCCCCAAGACCGGAATCCCGTGGTTCCAGGTCGACCAGATCGGCGGGGACGGTATGATCCGTTTCGGCGGCGGCTGAGTGCGGGTATTAGTTACCTTGCCTGCTCAGCTCCTGCAATTCCGCGTGCATGTTCGCGCGGGCCCGTTCTTCGCCCTCCTGGTACATCAGCTCGTACCAGTAGATCCGCGGCCGGGCGAGGAGGTGCTCCAGCACCCTCGACCGGCCCAGCTTGTACTCGTCGTCCGGCACCCAGGAATACTCTTTCCGGATGTCGGCGGCGTACCGGCGATACCGGTCTTCTGCCGCCCCGAGGATGGCGAGGTCGGCGTCCAGAAGGATTGCCAGTTCCCGTTCGCCCGGCGGGCGAGCGTCGGCCAGGTGGGCGGTCGCCTTCACGAGCTGACCCACCCGGTCGATTTCCGACCGCGGCACCCCGATCGGCCCGAGGAGGGTCGTCGCCAATTCGGCACTGCGGATCTCGTTGTCCTTCGCCCTCGCGTCGTACACCGCGTCGTGGAACCAGATCGCCAGCTGTACGACCGAGGGGTCGTCCGTGATCGTTGTCAGCCGGGCGGCGACCCGGAACATCTCGCCGAGATGTTCGAGGGTGTGGTAGAACCGGTCGGGGGCCGAATAGGCCGCGACCAGGAGGTCGAACACCGGGTACGCATCGGCCGGAGCGACCTTATATCGTTCGAGAAGCCGGACCCAGCTCTGCTGCATCGGCTCCAGGCGTTCGGGCGAGAACATGGCAGGCAACGGCTCCGGGCGCGGAGGGACGGCGCGGGCGATCGGTTCTTGTCCCGAAGCTCCGGCCGGGGCTATAGTTTAGTCAGTGCCCCGGATTAGGCGATGGCACGGGACGCGCGGCCGAGACGGCCGCGCGTTACGGGCCCGAACGGAGCCCTCATGGCCGTAGCCCCGCTCCCGCCCGCATTGGAAGACCGGCTCGCCGCCCTCGCGGCCCGGGTCCGCCGGCTACAGCTCGCCCGCGGCGTGTGCCGGGTCATCGCCTCCCTCCTTCTGTCTGCCGTGGCAATCGTCCTCCTCGACGCGGCCTGTCAGCTGTCCGTCACATGCCGGTGCATACTGCAGGTCGGCTGGCTCGGGCTCGGCGGGTTCCTGGGGTGGCAACTGGTCGTGCGGCCGTGGCAGTCCGAGATCCCGCTGGAAGAAATTGCCCGGCAGGTCGAAGGGCGGTTCCCGGGGCTCGGCGAACGCCTTCTGACCGTGGTCGGCCTGCGGGAGGACGCCGACCCGGCGAACGGCTCACCGCAGTTGATTGCCAGCCTCGCCCGCGACACGGAAATCCGCACCCGGACGATGGACTTCGCCCAGGTCGCCCCCGTCCGCCCGGTGGCGCAGCTGGCCGTGGCGACTGGGGCGGTGCTCGTCGCCGTGCTCATCGCGTCCGCGACCATCCCGGGCACCGGCGTTGAACTGCGGCGGGTCGGGATGCCCTGGCACAGGCAGGCGATCGTCGCCCCGTTCGAAGTGGTGGTCGCGTCCGGCGACCCGGTGGTCCGCCGGGGAGATCCGGTGACTCTGACGGCGTACCTCCGGCCGACCGATCCGACGGCCACGCTTCCCGACGCGGCAGTCCTCGTCTTCCGGGACGACCCCGGAGGGCCCGAGCGGAAGCTCCCGATGACCGGGGACGGGACCGCCGCGTTCCATGCCACCCGGCCGACCGTCGTGACGGACTTCGAGTACCACGTGGAGGTCGGCCCGGCGGCCAGCGAATGGCACACGGTCCGCGTCGCCGACCCGGTCGACCTCACCGACCAGACGGCGGCCGAGATCGCGCCCCCGCCCTACGCCGCCGGGCTGGCCACGAAATCCGCGGCCGGGCTCACCGACCTCGACGGGCTTCAATTCTCCACCGCCACCATCCGGCTGCGGTTTACCCGCCCGGCGGAGTCCGCGGTCCTCGAGTGGCGGCCGGACGGGCGTGCCCCGTCGGAAGTCGCAGACGTCATCCCGGTCGACCTCGTCCCCGACCGAACCGGCGGGGCCGCGACGTTCCGGATGAAGGCGAACGGAGTCCTCCGGGTGGTGCTCGTCAACGAGCCCGGCCCGCGACGATACCGGACCGAGATCGCCATCCCCGTGCGGACCGCCGTCGACACGCCGCCCCGGTTCGAGCAGGTGTCCGGCGTGACCACCCAGCCCCGCTCGGTCCGACCCGGCGAGCAGGTGCCGGTGGGCCTGGTCGCGGCCGACGACGTCGGCGTCGGCGCCGCGGAACTCGAGTACGCGGTCGGCGCCGAGCCGGGCAAGACGGTCCGCATCCCGATCCCCCTTACCGGGGCCGATGCCCCGCAGGCCGAAGGCCGCCTCCTGTTCGCCCTTGCGGGCAAGGGCCGCGAAGGCGAGACGATCCGCTTCCGGGTACGGGTGAGGGACAACCGGCGGGTCGAGGACGAAAAACTCGGCCCGCAGGAGGCGGTCTACCCGCCTACGGGGTGGGCCGAACTCCGGCTCTCGGAATCCGCGCCCCCGCTCGACCGGCAGGAAATCTTCGGGCAGAGAGACGGGGTCCGGAGCGGGCTCAGCACGGCTCTCAGGGAGGTAAAGGCCACACACGCCGAAGTGGACGCTCTCCGGACCGACACCGCGGGCCGCTCCCCCCTACCGGTCGACCACGCGGTCCGCCTGACCGGTACCCGCGAGCGGGCGCGGAAGGCAGCCGCCCTGCTCCACGACGCGGCCCGCGACGCCGCGCTCACCCCCGAACTCCGCCCCCTGGCGGCCGACGTCCACGACGTCGCCGACCGCCCGCTCCGCGGCGCCGAGGACGCCCTGCGGAAGGCGACGGCGGACAACCCGGCCGACCGGCAGGCCGCGCTCGGCGACGCCCTCGCCCATCTGGCCGACACCGCCGCCCGGATCGAGGAGATCCTCCGCCGCAACGATCAGCTCGCGCAGGACCGGCTCGACCGCCGCCGGCTCGAAGCCCTCGCCGCCGATCAGACCGCCGTTGCCGAGAAGGCGAAGCCGGGATCCGACGTTCCGCCCGACGCCCTCCTGAAGGCCCAGCGCGACCTGCTCGATCGGCTGACCAAGCTGTTCGGCGAGAGCGATTCGTTGAAGGGCGGGGCGGACGCCGCGGCGGGCCGCGAGGTGACGAGGCTCGCGGCAGAAGCGAAGGCCCTCGCGGCCCTCATCCGCGATCTCGACGCGGCGTCCGACCGGCTCGCCGCCGACCTCCGCCGGTCCCTTCTCGACCAGCTCGCCCGGGAGCAGTCCGGGTTCGCCGGCCGGGCCGCCGGGTTCCTGGCCCGGCTCGACACCGCCGCCCGGCTGGCCGGGGTCGCCCCCCCGAAGCCGGACGACTTCCGCCGGGTCGCCGACCTGCTCGCGCAAGACCGGCTCGTCGACGCCCTGACCGAGCTGGAACAACTCGCCCAGGCGCTCGACCGCACCGCCGGGGAGTTCGAGAAGTGGGCGGGCGAGCGCCAGGACCCGAAGGCCGCCGCCCGCCAGATCGCCCGGTGGCAGGACGACCTGCGCACCCGGTTCGAGGCCGCGACCCGCGACACCCCGTTCGAGAAGCTCCCGCAGCCGATCAAGGGCGCGTTCGGGGCCGAGCAGCTGGCCGTCCTCCGGGCCGTCGAACGACTGAAGCTCTCGCCGGACGCCGGGGTCGCGGCGCTTCGCGACACGGCGGTCCTACACCTGCGGATGGCGGTCAAGCGGGTGGACGCGGACGGGACCGGGGCCGCGGCCGCGATGAAAAACGCCGTCGAAACGCTGACCAGGCTCGCGGAGACAATCCCGACCGCGGCGGAACGACTCGCCCGCACCCGCCCGGAACTCGACAAAATCCGGGTCGAGCAAGACTCGATCATCGCCGCCGCCGACCAGATCCTCCGCCCACCAGACCGGCCGGCCCCCACGCCGCAGGTGATCCAGGTAGTGGCGCAGAAGCTGGCGCCGGTACGGGCCCGGCAACTGAAGCTCACGGACCGCCTCGCCGGGCTCGACTGTCCGGGGGTGGAACCGCGGCAGGCCCGCGCGGGGGTCGCGCTCAAAGCCGCCGCGGCCGACTTGAAGACGGGTTTGCCCTACGATTCGGCCGCTTCACTGGCGTGGGCGAAGCGCGAGCTCGACCGCCTCCGGGAGGCCGGCGACGGCCTGCCCGCGGCCGACGACCGGGCCGACGAGCTCGCCCGCAAGCAGATCGCCATCGTGGAGGGCCTTGCCGCGCTCGGCGACCGGCCGACGGTGAAGCAGTGGGAACCACTCGTCGCCGCCCAGAACGACGTCTTCCGTCAGGTCGCGCTGCTCGCCGCCCCCGAGTCGCCGGTCCTCTTACACGACGCGGGCGAGGCAGTGAAGCTCGCGGAGGCCGCCTTCCGCGACGGGTCGAAACCCGAGGAGATGAGACGCCGGGCCCGGGCGGCGGCGGACGCGCTGGCCGCACTCGCCACCCGGCTGAACGGCCGGGAGTCCGACCGCGACCGGGTCGGCCGCCTGGCCGACAACCGGCGCCAGGCGGTGTGCAACGGGCGTAAGCTCGCCGGCCGCCCCTTCAACCCCGATGCGTCGAGCGAGGCGAGACGGCAGCTCACCCGCGAGGTCGAGGAGCTGACCCACACCCGGGTCGGGGCCGCCGGCCAGCTGGTCAAGAGAAAGGTGCTCGACTCCTACGCCCGCCTCCAGATGAAGACCGAGCCGGACCGGCAAACGGCCGACCAGAAGCAGCTGGCGGAAGCACTCGATGAGCTCGTAGAAATCATGACGGACGTGGAACTGACGACCACCCCGGCGGGCGCGGCGGACCGGCTCGACCCCGACCCGGCGGACGGGTTTCTCCCGTCAAAGTTGTTCGCCGACATTCTCCGCGAGATGGCCCGGCAGCAGCGGGTGGTGCGGGAGCGGGCGAACAGCCTGGGTAACGACGTGGCGAGTCGCCTTCGCCCCGCCGCCGTGAACCCGCTCGCGCCCCTGGAGGAGCGTCAGCGCGTGCTCGCCGGAGCGGTCGCGGGCTTCAACCGGACTCTCACCGGCGGGAAAGAGCCCGGCGCGGCGGACGAGGCCGGCAAGGCGGCCGAAGCGGCCCGACTGGCGGCCGACCGGCTGACGGTCGGGCAGGTCCGCCCCGCGAAGGAAGCGGCCGAGATCGCGGCGCAACGGCTTCGACAAATGACCCCCCCCGCGGGGAGCCGCTCCTGGGGCAAGTTGGCGACGGAGCTGGCGATCCGGCAGGAGGCAATCCTGAACGAGCTGATCGGCCTGATCGACGACCCGGCCGCCGCGGCCGCCCAGCAGAAGGCCCAACAGGAAGCGCTGGCGAGGAAGGCGTTCGAACTGGCTCACCTGCTCGACCTCGCGGCGAAGAACACCCCGCCCGGCGGGCCGGCCGGCCAGGCATTGGCGGACGCCGCCGGCCTCGCCCGCCGGGCCGAAACGATGCTCGCCGACGCCGCGAAGAAGGCCGCGGACGGGATGCCGGCGGACGCGGCGAAGCTGCGAGCCGCCGCGGAACAGTCGCTCCGGCAGGCTGCCGAGAAGGCGATGGCAGCGGGCCCGGCCCCGCCGGCGACGAATCCCCCACCCGACCCGTCGTCGGGCGCGAGTGGGGAAGCCGCCCTGGAGGCCGAACGGGCGATGCGACAGGCCGTCGACGGGCTCGGCCCCAAGGGCGACCCGGGTGCCGCCGAGCGCGCCATGCGCCGGGCCGTGGACGCGTTGACCCGCGCCGCCAGGGCGGCGGGAAATAGTCCGAACCCGCCCCCACCGGACGGCCGTCCGGGCCCCGGGATGAAATCGACCGGGAACACGGGGGCCGGCGCGGGCCCGACCACCCCCGGCGAGCTGACCCCCGAGCGCATCGAGAGTATCGCGAAGTCGTGGGGGGACCTCCCCGGCGAGGTGAAGACGAAGTTCGTTCAGGACTTGCAGGCCCGCTACGGCGAGGACTACGCCCGGTCCATCAAGCACTACTTCGAGCAACTGGCCGAGCGGAAGTAGTGAGGGATCGATTCCGTGGTCGGTCCGTGGTCAGCCCGCTTCGCTCATCTCCTCGATCTTCTTCCACTGCTCCGCGCTCACCGGCATCACCGACAGCCGGGCGATCCGGACCAGTTCCCACCCCCCGAACGCCTCGTCGGCCTTGATCGCGGCGAGTGTGACCGGGTGCTTCAGCTTCCGGACCGGCTTGAGCGTGACCGCGACGAGCTTGCCCGTCTCGTCGTTCGCGGCCGGGGTGGGGCCGGCGGTCACCTCCATGATCCCGACGACCGCCTTCTCGCTGCCGGTGTGGTAGAAGAACACCCGGTCTCCCGGCTTCACCGCCCGCAGGTGCTTCTGGGCGAGGGCGTTGGTCACCCCGTCCCACGTCGCCGCCCCGTCCCGCTGGAGGTCGGCGAAGCTGTAACAGGTCGGCTCTTCCTTGAACAGCCACTGGGCCATACCAGCTCTCTCCTTGTTCTGAAGGCGGTCAGTTGCTCGCGGGCGTATAATAATTCGGCGTGGCCCCGGCGAAAACACCTTGCTTCGACACCTTGTCTGCCGGGGTCACGCCGACTTTTCAGATCGAACACGCCCCCCTTGCGACACCCGGGTCTCGCGTACTGCCGGTTGTACCGGATGGGTGGGGCGTACCGCAACTGACTCTTTCCGGCACCGGCGCTGCTTCACGGGGACGGGCGCCGTATGAAGCCCACGTCGCCTACGGGTCGATGAACTGCGGACCACGTCCCCCGGCGCGGCCGGTGGGATCGGCCGGGTCGACGTTCAATACCGTCGGTCGCCCGCCGGGGTCCCGCTGGAGGTGCGTTTCGTCTATGGGCGTGTTACCGGACTGGATGATCCAGCGGGACGTGAAGATCGACCCGTTCGCCCCGCAACAGCACCGCCCCGGGGTCATCTCGTACGGGGTGACGAGTTACGGGTACGACGTGCGGGTCGACCGGAAATTCAAGGTGTTCACCAACGTCTGGGGGAGCACGGTCGATCCGAAGCATTTCGACCCGAAGTCGTTCGTCGACGTGGAAGCCGACTTCTGCCTCATCCCGCCGAACAGCTTCGCCCTCGCCGAGACCGTCGAATACCTCGAAATCCCGCGCGACATCCTGTGCGTCTGCGTCGGCAAATCGACCTACGCCCGCTGCGGGATCATCGTCAACGTCACGCCCCTCGAGCCGGAATGGCGCGGCCGGGTGACGATCGAGATCAGCAACACGACTCCCCTCCCCGCGAAGATCTACGCGGGCGAGGGAATCGCCCAGATTATCTTCCTGAAAGCCGACGAGATCTGCCGGACCAGTTATGCTGATAAGAAGGGGAAGTACCAGGACCAAACCGGCCTGACCCTGCCTTTCGTCCCCGGGATCAGCTCCTCGTCCGGCGGCAGTTAGCACCAGTTGAGAAAACCGGAGCGCCTGGTGAAGCCCCGGGGCGACACGTGTGGGGGCGTGTTTCCAGCGGCGAAACCGGTCTGGCTCGCGGGCGGGTGTTTGCCGCCCCGATCCTCGGGCGGAACGAGCCACCGGTTCGCGAGCCCGGCCGGGCTCGCGAGCTGATAACTCGCCCCCACATCTCGTCCCGGAAAGCGGCCAGTCCGATCCATTCCGCCGACTGGCCACCTGTTCGTTTGGTCCCGGCCGCATGCCCCAGGTTGAAGGGGTCCTGCATACCCCGGATGAGCTCAACGGAAACGTCGATCGAGCTCGCGCACCGGCAGGACCATGAGCTGCTTCCATCGTCTCCGGCGCTCGTCACCCTAAGTCCTGGAACTCTTGGTGACGCCGGGAGGCAGGAACCCTCACCCGGGAAATGGGTTTCCGCCCGCGGTACGGCTTCCTGGCGGCACCCTCTCGGGACGATTCTGGTGGCGGGCCCGGGGCGGGTTCGGGAGTCGGCTGCGGGCCGCAGGTCCGACGAAACGACGCCGATACCGGCCGGCCGGGCTTCTCTTCGTTCGCCGCCTTTCGTATCGTCGTTAACTACGCGAGATCCAAGTCCGAACTCGAACGCGATGTCACATGACCGGGGACTTTGAAGGTTGATATTTCGATGTGTTTCTGGTTGACTACACGTGGGGCTCGCAGTGTAATCTTGTCCACGTGTCGCTTCTACTGAATGAACCGGGAGTGCCCAAGGCACTTTTTCGGACGCGGACGGGCAGTTGATCTTCCCCGGTGAGCCCCGGACCGGCGTAGCCGATCGACTCCCGGCCGCGCAATCATGAAGTTCAGTCGAGGGATGGCTGAACTTCGAAGCCCACTCCATTCGGGTCTCCTATGCAGATTCCCCGCCGCTTCACCCGCCAAGGACAAGATCCGTTCGCCGGGATCCAGTTCACGCCCCGGACCTCCCGGATCGTGAACCCGAACGGGTCCGTGGTGTTCGAGATGAAGGACGTGATGGTCCCCGCCGGGTGGTCGCAGGTGGCGGTGGACATCCTCGCCCAGAAGTACTTCCGCCGGGCCGGGGTGCCGGCCCGGATGGTCCGCGTCCCCGAGGACGGCGTCCCGCCGTGGCTCCAGCGGGCCCGGGCGGAGGCCGCGGACACCCCGACCGGCGGCGAGACCGACTCCCGGCAGGTGTTCCACCGGCTCGCCGGGTGTTGGACCTACTGGGGCTGGACGGGGGGGTACTTCGGCGGCCAGGAAGACGCCCGCGCGTTCTACGACGAAGTCTGCTACATGCTCGCCGCCCAGATGGCGGCCCCGAACAGCCCACAGTGGTTCAACACCGGCCTGCACTGGGCCTACGGGATCGAGGGCCCGCCGCAGGGGCACTACTACGTCGACCCGGCCACCGGCGAGATGACCCGGTCGGGCTCGGCCTACGAGCGGCCGGCCCCGCACGCCTGTTTCATCCAGCACGTGGCCGACGACCTGGTCAACGACGGCGGGATCATGGACCTGTGGGTCCGGGAGGCCCGGATCTTCAAGTACGGCAGCGGCACCGGGAGCAACTTCTCGGCCCTGCGCGGGGAGGGGGAACCGCTCTCGGGCGGCGGGAAGTCGTCCGGCCTCATGAGCTTCCTCAAGATCGGCGACCGGGCCGCCGGGGCGATCAAGAGCGGCGGGACCACCCGCCGGGCGGCCAAGATGGTCGTCCTCGACCTGGACCACCCGGACATCGAGGAGTTCGTGAACTGGAAGGTGGTCGAGGAGCAGAAGGTGGCGGACCTCGTCACCGGCTCCCGGCTGATGAACAAGCACCTGAACGCGGTCCTCCGGGCGGTCCACACGCACCCGGCCGCGGGCGAGAAGTTCGACCCGGCCAAGAACACGCCCCTCCGCCGGGCGATCCTCGAGGCCCGGGCCGCCCTCATTCCCGAGAACTACATCGCCCGGGTGATCCAGCTCGCCAAACAGGGGTTCACCCACCTCGAGGTGGAGGAGTACGACACCGACTGGACCTCGAAGGCGTACTACACCGTTTCCGGCCAGAACAGCAACAACTCGGTGCGGATCACGAACGAGTTCATGACGGCCGTGGAGGCGAACGGCCAGTGGCCCCTGTACTGGCGGACGGAGCTGGAGAAGGCGAAGCGGGAGGGCCGGGCGCCGAAGCCGAGGAAGACGCTCCAGGCCCGCGACCTGTGGGACCAGATCGCGTTCGCGGCCTGGAGCTGTGCCGACCCCGGGATCCAGTTCGACACCACCTTCAACGAGTGGCACACCTGCCCGGAAGACGGCCGGATCAACGCGACCAACCCGTGCAGCGAGTACGCCTTCCTGGACGACACGGCGTGCAACCTCGCGTCGCTGAACCTGCTCACCTATTACGACGCCGCGGCCGCCAAGGTCGACGTCGAGGCGTACCGGCACGCGGTCCGGGTGTGGACGCTGATCCTCGAGATCAGTGTCCACATGGCCCAGTTCCCGAGTCAGTCCGTCGCCCAGAAGTCCTACGACTTCCGCACCCTCGGCCTCGGGTACGCCAACCTCGGCGCCCTGCTCATGGTCCAGGGCATCCCGTACGACTCGGTCGAGGGCCGGGCCCAGTGCGGGGCCCTCACGGCGATCATGCACGCCGGGGCGTACGCCGCGTCGGCCGAGATCGCCGCCGAGGTCGGGCCGTTCGCGCGGTACGCGGCGAACGCCCCGGCCATGCTCCGGGTGGTCCGCAACCACCGGCGGGCCGCGTACAACGCCGCCCCGGCCGAGTACGAGGGGCTGACCGTCTTTCCGGTCGGGATCGAGGCCCGGGCCTGCCCGCCGGACCTGCTGGCCGCGGCCCGGTCCGAGGCCGACCGGATGCTCGAACTCGGCGAGCGGCACGGGTTCCGCAACGCCCAGGTAACGGTGATCGCCCCGACCGGGACCATCGGCCTGATCATGGACTGCGACACCACCGGGATCGAGCCCGACTTCGCCCTGGTGAAGTTCAAGAAGCTCGCCGGCGGCGGGTACTTCAAGATCATCAACCACTCGGTCCCCCCGGCGCTCGCGAAGCTCGGGTACGCCCCGTGGCAGGTCGACGACGTCGTCCGGTACTGCCGCGGGGCCGCCACCCTGCAGGGCTGCCCGCACGTCAACCCGGCGAGCCTGAAGGCGAAGGGGTTCACCGACGAGGTCATCCTGCGGGTCGAGGAGACGCTGCCCGGAGCGTTCGAGCTGCCGTTCGTGTTCAACCGGTGGACGCTCGGGGACGCCTTCCTCCGCGACACCCTGCAGATCCCGGCCGCCGAGTACGAGGCCCCCGGGTTCGACCTGCTCGGGCACCTCGGGTTCACCCGCAAGCAGATCGCCGAGGCCAGCACCTACGTCTGCGGGACCATGACCGTCGAGGGGGCCCCGCACCTGAAGCCCGAGCACTACCCGGTCTTCGACTGCGCGAACAAGTGCGGGAAGCTCGGCAAGCGGTTCCTGTCGTGGGAGTCGCACATCCGGATGATGGCGTCCGCCCAGCCCTTTATCAGCGGGGCGATCTCGAAGACGATCAACATGCCGCACGACGCGACGGTCGAGGACGTGAAGAAGGCGTACTGGCTGTCGTGGCGGCTGATGACGAAGGCGAACGCCCTCTACCGCGACGGGTCGAAGCTGAGCCAGCCGCTCAACTCCGTGGCCGACTCCGCCGAAGCGGCCCTGCTGGCGGCGGTCGCGGCCGAGCCGGAGCCGGAGGAGCCGAAGCCGGTGGCGGTCCAGGCGGCCGAGCGGATCACCGAGAAGGTGATCCACCGGTACATCGCCCGCCGCCGGCGGCTCCCGGACCGCCGGGCCGGGTACACCCAGAAGGCCCGGATCGGCAACCACAAGATGTACATCCGGACCGGGGAGTACGAGGACGGCACCCTCGGCGAGATCTTCATCGACATGCACAAGGAAGGGGCCGCCTTCCGGAGCATGACGAACTGCTTCGCGATCGCCGTCTCGCTCGGGCTGCAGCACGGGGTGCCGCTCGAGGAGTACGTCGACGCCTTCCTGTTCACCCGGTTCGAGCCGAACGGGATCGTCCAGGGGAACCCGTACATCAAGATGTCCACGTCGATCATCGACTACATCTTCCGGGAACTGGCGATCACGTACCTGGGCCGGTCGGACCTGGCCCACGTGATCCCGGAGGACCTCCGGGCGGACGCCCAGCACGACCCCGACGACGACCCGGACTTCGAGGGCGAGGAGGTGGTGAGCGAGCGGACGGTGGACGCGAAGGCGGCGAGCCAGCCGAAACCCTCCCTCGCCCCGCCGCGGTCGACGCACCTGAAGCCCGGCGGCCCCCCGGCCGGCCTCCCGCCGGCGCGGGACGGTCACCCGGTCGGCAACGGGAACGGGACCTCGGCGGCGGTGATCGCCCCGGCCCGCGGGAGCTACCCTTCGGCCGGCGGTACCCTCGAGGAGAAGATCCGGATCGCGAAGCAGAAGGGGTACGAGGGCGACCCGTGCCCGAACTGTCAGCAGCTCACGCTGGTCCGCAGCGGGGCCTGTGCGAAGTGCGACACCTGCGGCGAAACGAGCGGGTGTAGTTGATTGTGATTCCCCGTCGGCCCCCGGATCGTCGGCCGGGGGCACGGGGCAGAGACGGTCCGCAACGAGTAACAGAAGGGCCCGCGGTTCCCGCCGCGGGCCTTTTCGTTGGGCCCCTCCCGGGGTTTTCTCGGCCCGCGGGCCGTCCTGGGCTCCGCTTCGGGCGCCGCCTTCGGCGGCGGGGGCGGGTCGTCCGTAAAGCCGTAGACGTGGGTCGGAGTGTACTCGCAGCTGCTCCCCGCCGCGAGGGGGTCCGCCCCGGGTTCGCTCAGGATGAGCTCGATGATGGCCGGCCCGACCCAGATCTTGTCCCCGTGAAACAATTCCCGGTCCCCGTGGATCGGTTTGCCGTTCACCCGCGTCCCGTTCGTGCTGTCCAGGTCGCGGACCCACACCCTGTCGTCCCCCAGCAAGAACGCGCAGTGGCGGACGCTGACCGCCTTGTTGACCACCCGGATGTCGCAGTCCTTGTGCCGCCCGACGACGTAGGGCGATTTCCAGACCGTGTAGGTGACTTCGGGCTCCTTGCTGTTCACCACCCGGAACTGAACCTGCATGGCGACGACCCCCGGCTCCGAGGACGACAGTCCGGCCCGACGGGTCGCCGACATCGTGGGAAGAGGGTCGACGAGTCGCTCGCGGGCGATCCGCTCGGCGGGGCAAAGAGGGGCCGACGGCGAGCGTTGGGGGGACACCCCACGCGGTAGTAGATCACACTCCGGCCGGGGTGCAACCGGCAAGCGGGACGGTTTTCCCCATCCTCACCGTTCCTACACATCCGATCCCGGATGGTCCGGAGCAGGCCGTTCGACCACCCCACCCTTCATCCCGAGCAACAGCCCGACCCCGCACGGCGTCGCCTGGACCTGGCCGAGCTCCCCTACCAGGTCCGCCCCGACCATTCGGCGGCGAAGATCATTCGCGGCGGCGTGACCCCACTGTCCGGGACAGGCGGCCGCCCCGACACGGAAAGGTGTCGCTCTGACGTGCCCGCGAGTAACGAAACTGTTTGACCCATCCGCCGCGGGCGTCTTATCATGCAGCCTGCGCCCGCCCGCCCGGGAGTTCCACTCATGCTTGCCGCCCGACTCGTCGGGGTATCGCTCGTCCTGTCGCTCTCGTCCTCCTTCGCCGCCCCACCGGACGAAGACCCGGTCTACGAGGGGAAGAAAGCGTCCGAGTGGGTGAACACGATTCAGAACGACACCTCGGCCCGGAAGCGGGCCCTTGCCGCGGCCGCCCTCGGAAAGGTTTGGACGTCGCACCGGTACAAGGACTCGGTCGTAAACCTCGGGCGGTCGCTCCGACTGGACACGAGCGCGGCCGTCCGCGTTCAGTGCGCGATCGTGATCGGGGGGCTCAAGCCGGACGACGTCAGGCAGATCGAGACGGACCTGATCGACACGCTGAAGACCGAAAAGGAGTCCCGCGTCCGGAAAGAAATCGCGACCGCCCTGGGGCGGTTCCCGGACGTCGCGAAGAAGGCCGTCGCCCCCCTGACTGCGGTCCTGAAGGACGCCGACCCAGCGGTCCGGACGGCGGCGGCCGATGCCCTCGCCAAGGCCGGGACCGAGGCGAAGGGCGCGGCCCCCGAGCTCGTCCCGCTGCTCGACGACCCGGATATGGCGGTGCGGCAGGCGGCCGTCTTCGCCCTCGGCCGGATCGCCCCCGAGAACGTGTCGTTCGTCGCCGCCGCCCTGATCAAGCGGTTCGGGGCGGAGACGGAGGTCGAGATCCGGCGGGAGATGATCGTCTCGCTCAAACTGTTGGGGGACAAGTCGGAGCCGGTGGTCGCCGCGCTGGCCGCCGCCCTCACCGACCCGGACGACGAGACCAAGGCCGCGGCCGCGGCCACGCTCGGCACGTTCGGGCCCGCCGCCAAGGCCGCCGCGGACGCGCTCCTCAAACTCGCCCTCGAAGGCAAGGAGACGGGCCTGAGGGTCGATGCCGTCCGGGCGTACGGGTCGGTTCTCGGCCCCGATCTCAAGGACCGGCTGAAGGACATGATCCGGGTGATGGAAGCCGACCCCGAATTTGAGGTCCGGCTCGCGGCGGTAGAAGAACTCGGGGCTCTCGGCCCGCAGCTCAAGGACGACAAGGACGCGATGGCGGCCCTGCGGAAGCGGCTGAGCGACCCCCAGGTGAAGGTCCGCGAGGCCGCCGCGGTCGCGATCCGCCGCGTCGAAAAGAAGCAGGAGAAGGCGTCGGGCAAGAAACCCTGAATCTGCCGCGGGTTACCTTTTTCTCGAGCGCCAAACGAAAAACCGGCCTGGCATTGCACCGGATCGGCCGGGAGACTTTCCAGGACGGGATGTGGGGACGAGTTTCCGCCTTGTTCGGGTTGGGCAAGGTGGAGACTTGACCCCACACATTCGGCCGCCGGAGCTCCAGGTATGAAGAGGGCCGGAAAACTCATTCCCTCACGAATCCCGACGCGGCCGCCCACATCCTGCCCATCCTCTCTATCTTCGCTTTTACTTCCGCCTGGGCGGTCCGGTCTTTGCGTGGTTAGACGTTCAGATTCGCGCTCCACTATCACGAATCGTTTGACTTCGTTCAGGCCCGTTCTAGATAAGGGGTGATTCGCCTGAAATTCAGCTACCACGATAGCCCGCACGTGCACCGTACCGGCGGCGCTCGGAGAAGCCGCGATGTCCAGCCCCGGGTCGCTGTCTCACGCCCTCGGATTCCTGCCGAACTGGTGGCAGGAAACGACCGACCCGACCGCCCTCGACACACTCCTCGCGGGGTGGGTTCGGGCCGGCGGGTGGCGGGCCGGCGGGTTTGTCTGGCCGGCCGACGGCGCCCCCGCTGTGGTCAAGGCCGCGCCGGCCGGGGTGGTGTCCGATTCGGTCGTCCCCCCGGAAGTCCCCGAGGTCGTCCGCCAGCTGCGGGCCGGGGAGCCGGTTGTCGTCGTCGCGGTCGCCGGCGGGGCGACCCGGGTTTACGCCCCGGTGACGTTCCCCGGCCGGCCGGCCGGGCTCATCTGGGCGGAGCGCCCGGCCGGGCAACCGTGGGCAGGAACCGACCACGAGCTCGTTGCCGTAACGGGCCGGGCGGTGGAGCGGTCGCCCGCGGCGGCCGCCGCGATCGGCCCGGTGATCGACCCGGATCGGCTCGGCCAGCGGCTGGCCGATGCGGCCGTGATCGCCCGGCGAATGGCCCACGATTTCGACAACATTCTGACCGGTATCCTCGGTTTTTCGGACCTGAGCATCCCGATGCTCCCGGTGGGCTCGCAGCAGGCGTCGTTCGTCGCCGAGATCACGAAAGCAGTCCACCGCGGGATCGCCTTCACCCAGCAGCTGCACCAGCTGAGCCGCGGCGGGGAGGCCCGGCCGACGCCCGGGTCGGTGGTTGCCACGCTCACCCGCGAGGAAACCCGGCTGAAGCCGGCGATGCACCCGACCCTGCGGGTCGAGAAAGACCTGTCCCCGAGCCTGCCGGCCGTGGCCGTCGACGCCGGTCTGCTCCAGACCGCCCTCGGCCACCTGTTCGAGAACGCGGTCCAGGCTTGCCCGCAGGGGGGGACCGTCCGGGTGTCCGCCCGGCCGGTGGACCTGACCGCGGCCGACGCCCGGGCTTTCCTCGGCAAGGCCGAGGCCGGGCCGCACTTGCTGGTGACGATCACCGATTCGGGCCCGGGGATCAAACCCGAGGTCCGGCGGCGGCTGTTCGCCGAACCGTTCTACACAACGAAGGTCAAGCACCGGGGGCTCGGGCTGGCCGTCGTGTACCGGGTCGTGTCCGTCCACCGCGGCGGGATCCAGATCGACCCCGTCCCCCCGCCCGGGACCGGGACCCAGGTCCGGGTCGTTCTGCCGCTGGCCGCCGGCCGGCCGTCGGTTTCCACCCCGACCCCCCCACCCGCCCACCCCGGCGGCCTGTCGGCGGACGCCGTGCGGGTCCCGGGCTCCTCAAATACAACCACCATTCGAGGATAATTTCCTATGCCGTACGACATCGAAGACCGCCTGATCCAAACCCCGCGGCCGGTTCGCGGTCAGCTCCCGCTCCGGGAGCTCCAGTCGTCCGGCGACATCCGGATCCTGATCGTGGACGACGACCCGGCGACCTGCTCCGTCATCCAGGCGGCGCTGGCGAACCGGGACTTCCAGACCGAGATCGTCTCCGACCCGATGATGGTCGAGGCGGCGGTGAAGGGAAGCCAGTACCACCTGATCATCCTCGACTACGTCCTGCCGGGGCTGGAGGCGGAGCAGGTGTTCACCTGGATCCGGGAGGCCCAGCCGGACGCGAAGGTGGTGGTGGTCACCGGGTACCCGTCGGTGGACAGTGCCCTCAGCTGTTTGCGGGCCCGGACCCACGACTACCTGACCAAACCGTTCCAGGTGGACCACCTGCGGGAGATCGTGTTCCGCTGCCTGGAGGAGAAGGGCCTCCTGCGGATGACCGAGGAGGCCCTCCGGGAGTCCCTCGGGAGCGCGATCCGGGAGCGGCGGAAGGCACTGGGGCTGACCCTGTCGAATATGAGCGACCGGACCGGGGTGTCGCTCGGGTACCTGAGCCAGATCGAGCTGGGGAAGAACTCGGCGTCGATCGAAACGCTGTACCGGATCTGTCTGGCACTCGGGATGAAGATGAGCGAGCTGTTCCAGTCGGTCCAGCGGATCTGACGCGGGCCGGGACGAGCGGAACGACCACGGCCCGGGGTGTCCCCCCGGGCCGTGGTCGTTCGACGACACCCGCGACGCGGTGGCCCCACGGCCCCCGCGGAACGGCCCGCCCGGACACCCGACATCGGTCCGGACGATTACTGGAGCTACGGCGGATGGCCGTCTTCGCGGGAGTTACTTCTTCCCACCCTTCGTGACGATTTCCGTAATGCTACCATCCTTGATGGTGGCCTCGATCTTCCTTCCGACGGCCTTGTCGCTGCTCAACATCTTCTCAAGGTTTTCCAGCTTGCCTTCCACCTTCTCGTCGCCCTTCAGCCGGTAGACCTTGGTGGCGTCGGTCAGTTTGCCGGTGACTTCCTTGCCGTCGGCGTCCTTGAGGGTGACTACCTTCTTGTCCTTGTCGAACGAGACGATGGTGTAATCGGCGGCGATGACCAGGCCGGCCATGCCGAACATGCACACCACGGACAACAGCAGTTTTCGCACGGGATCGACTCCTGTAAGGCGAACATGTCACGCACCGCCGCAGCCTCTCGCGGAGCGGGTCGTGAGCGAACGGACGAGGCGCAACTATTCAATGCGTTCGTGGAACCGGTGGACAGCGAATCGGATCGGTTATCACCGGCTCTTAAGAATTCAGCCCGCCCGCACACCGACATGGAGATAAACACCCCACCGACCCGCCAGTTCCGCCGAGTGAGGTGTTTCACGAAAAAAGTGATGCACGGCCGGACGGAATATGTCAACACCCCCGACAAGAACCCGGGCGACGAGCTCGCCCGGCCTCGCCGTCGTTTCGAGCGGAACGCATCCCGGGGACCGGACCGCGGGACGATCGTGGTTGCTGTGATGAAACCCTCGGTTGCTGGCGGGCCGCGCCACTCCGGGGTTAACCTTGTCCGATTTCACCCCATCGGCTGGTGTCCCTTCCCCACCGGGATGTCGGGCGGCGTGGTCGGCTTGCTGCCGTACACCGTGGCGACCAGGTCCGGCGACCCGACCGGGTGCGGGAGGGCGAAGAGCTCGCCGTAGCGGAAGCCACAGCGGGCGCCGTTGTACCCGTTCGCCGACCCGACCATGTGCTTCAGCCGGGCGAACCGCTCCTCGTCGAACTGCGAGGCGTACGCCCGGATCGCCTCGAACTTCTGGTCGATCGTGTCGCTGATGTCCACCACGAACGTGCTGTGCCAGTGCCGGCTCTCGGCGTCGAACGGGTACGGCACATAAACGAGATGAGGGACGCGGTACGGTGTCGTGCCGGCGAACCTGTCGTCCCACTTTGTCAACTGCGAGTAGAAGCGGGCGGCCTCGCCGATCAGGTGTCCCTGGTAGTGGTCGGGGGAGGCCGCGGGAGTCCGGCCGGCGGCAATGATGACGATCCCGGGCCGGTACGTCCGGAACGCGGTGGCGAGCTTGAACCGGTTCTCCGGCCCGTCCATCAACACACGGTTCGGCAGCTGGATGTTCACCCGGAGCGGAACGCCCAGGATCTTCCGCGCGGCCTCGGCCTCGGCCTGCCGCGTTTCGAGGGTCCCGCGGGGGGTGGGTTCGCCGCTGGTGAGGTCGAAAATTCCGACCTTGTACCCCTGTTTGACGAGCTTCGCCAGGGTACCGCCGCAGAGGATTTCGAGGTCGTCGGGGTGCGGGGCGATGGCCACCACGTCGAGCCGCTCGGGCAGGGATGTTTCGCTCACCAGAGTTCTCCGGGCGGGTACGGGGCGAGACCGGGTTAGGCTACGACCGGATACCCACGCGGGCAGCCCGGGCTTTCATACAAGAACGACGGAACCCGGCGAACTGGATGGTGTTGTTTCCCGTGTCGGGATGGCATAATACACCAGCCCGGGCCCGACGACCCCCTTGCCCGATCCTCGCACCACCCATGCGTCACCTGGCCGCGCCAGCCATTCCGGTGATCCTGACGGCACTCCTGGCCGTGATCCCAGTCCTCCCGGGGATGACCGTTGCCACCGCGGCACCGCCCGCCCCGTCGGCCGTCGGCGTCCCAGAGGGACCAACACCCGCAACCGCCCCCGACCCGGAGCAGGTCGAGTTCTTCGAAAAGAAGGTCCGCCCGGTCCTCACCGAACACTGCTACTCTTGCCACTCGGCCGACGCCGCTTCGAAGAAGAAGCTGAAAGGCGGTCTGCTTCTCGATAGCCGGGACGGCCTTCTCCGCGGAGGGGATAACGGCCCATCGCTCGTGCCCGGTAAGCCTGCCGAGAGCGCCTTGATCCAGACTCTGAAGTACGACGGCGATTTGAAGATGCCCCCGAAGGGGAAGCTCCCCGACGGCGTGATCGCGGACCTCGAAACGTGGGTGAAGATGGGTGCCCCCGACCCACGCCGGGCCCAGGCGGGCGGCGGAAAGAAGCAGATCGGTCTCTCGATCGAGGAGGGGCGGAAGTTCTGGGCGTACCGACCGGTCACCGACCCAGCCGTGCCCGCGGTCAAGACCGCCGGCTGGGCGGCGAATGACATCGACCGCTTCATCCTGGCCGGACTCGAAGCCAAGGGGCTGAAGCCGGCCCCGGACGCCGACCGGGCCACCCTCGCCCGGCGGGTTTATTACGACCTCCACGGGCTCCCACCTACGCCCGAGGAGGTCGATGCGTTCGTCCGCGACCCCGACCCGCAAGCGTACGAAAAGCTCGTCGACCAGCTGCTCGGCTCGCCGCGGTTCGGGGAACGATGGGGCCGGCACTGGCTCGATCTCGCCCGGTACGGCGAATCGGTCACCCTCCGCGGATTCGTGTTCAAGGAGGCGTGGCGGTATCGCGATTACGTGATCGACAGCTTCAACCGGGACGTGCCGTTCGACCGGTTCATCACCGAACAACTCGCCGGCGATCTGCTCCCGGCCGCCACCTCGGAGGACCGCACCCGCCAGGTCGTCGCCACCGCATATCTGGTCCTTGGAAACACCAACCTGGAAGAACAGGACAAGAAACAGCTCCGGATGGACGTGGTGGACGAACAGCTCGACGTGATTAGCAAGGGACTGCTCGCCCAGACGATCACCTGCGCCCGGTGCCACGACCACAAGTTCGACCCGATCCCGACCGCGGACTACTACGCCCTCGCCGGCATCCTGCGGAACGCGAAGGCGATGGAGCACGCGAATGTCTCGCAGTGGGTGGAAGTGCCGCTCCCGACCGCCCCGGAAGTCGAGGCCGCGGCGGCGAAGCACGACGCCGCCGTCGCCGCCCTTCAGTCACGGATCGCGGCGGCCAAGGCTCGGGAAGCCAAGGCCGGCGTCTCAACCGGCGTCCTCGCGGTCAAGGACGTGCCCGGGATCGTGGTGGACGACGCGAAAGCCATGAAGGTCGGCGTGTGGAAAGATTCGACGGTTGCCGGCACGTACATCGGGGCGGGCTACACGCACGATCTGGACACCGGGAAGGGCGAGAAGACGGTCACATTCCAGCCAGATCTACCCGCGTCCGGCAAGTACGAGGTCTGGCTCGCGTACAGTCCCGGGACGAACCGCGCGGACAAGGTCCCGGTGACCGTGTTCAGTGCCGAGGGCGAGAAGACGACCACCGTCAACATGACGGTCGCCCCGCCGGTCCGGGGGCGGTTCATTTCGCTCGGGCAGTTCCGGTTCGAGAAGGACGGGCAGAGCTTCGTCCTCGTCTCGAACGAGGGCACGAAGGGGCACGTGACCCCGGACGCGGTGACGTTCATCTCTGTCGAAAAGGTGCCCGCGGCCGTTGCCCCGCCCCCGGGCCCCAAGCCGGCCGAAGGCGCGAAGCCCACAACGGAGAGTGCGGCCGGCCTGGAAGCCGAGTTGAAGAAGCTCCAGACGAACGCCCCGAAGCGGCCGATGGCGATGTCCGTGATCGAGGAGAAGCAGATCGAGGACTGCCGGGTCCACGTCCGCGGGGTCGTCCAGAACCTCGGTGAGGTGGCCCCGCGCGGGTTCCTCCGGGTCGCGACCGCGGACCAGCTGCCGACGATGCCCAAAGCCCAGAGTGGCCGGCGGGAACTCGCGGCCTGGATCACGTCGAAGGAGAACCCGCTCACCGCCCGGGTGTACGCCAACCGGGCGTGGCACTGGCTGTTCGGGTCCGGCATCGTCAGGACCGTGGACAACTTCGGCACGACTGGCGAACGCCCCTCGCACCCCGAGCTCCTGGACCACCTCGCCGCGCGGTTCATCAAGGACAGCTGGTCGGTGAAGAAGCTGGTCCGGTCGATCGTCCTGAGTCGGGCCTACCGGCAATCTGTGTCGGGTGACCCGAAGACAGCGGCGGCCGACCCCGAGAATCAGCTGTTCGGCCGTGCGAATCGGCGACGGCTGGAAGCGGAGTGCATCCGCGACACGATCCTCGTCGTGAGCGGCAAGCTGACCGATTCGCACGGCGGGCCGACGTTCCAGGCAACCCTCGCCGCGGACTACGGGTTCAAGCACACCGCGACGAGCCGGAGTGTCTACCTGCCGGTCTTCCGGAACGCTCTCCCGGACCTGTTCGGGGCGTTCGACTTCGCCGACCCGAGCATGGTGACTGGCCGGCGCAACGCGAGTACCGTCGCTCCGCAGGCCCTCTTCCTGATGAACAACCTGTTCGTCGTCGACCAGGCGAAGCACGCCGCGGACCGGCTGCTCGCCGAGACCCTGTCGGACGACGAAGCCCGTCTCGTTCGCGCTTACCGACTCGCACTCGGCCGCACGCCCACCGACGGTGAGCGGCGGATCGCGGAGCGGTTCCTGACCGGCCACCGATCCGACCCGAAAGACAAATGGGCCACGCTGTTCCAGGCCCTCTTTGCGTCCGCCGATTTCCGGTACGTGGAGTAACGCCGCCATGCTCCCGTTCGTCTCACGCCGCGAATGGCTCTCCCGCACCGGGTGCGGGTTCGGCGCGCTCGCCCTCGCCGGGCTCGCGGCCGAGTCCCGGGGGGCGGATACCCGCCGCCCCTTCGACTCTGCCAAAGACCCGCTGGCCCCAAAGGCCCCGCACTTTCCCGCAAAGGCCAAGCGGGTGATTTTCCTGTTCATGCAGGGCGGGGTGAGCCACGTCGACTCCTACGACTACAAGCCCCGCCTCGACCGGGACGACGGCAAACAGCTCCCCTTCGACGACGCCCGCGCCATCGCCAATAGTGGGGCGCGCGGGTCGTCGAAGCGGGTAATGAAGCCGCTCTGGAAGTTCGCCCAACACGGGCAGACCGGGCGGTGGGCGTCGGCCCTCTTCCCCGAAGTCGCGAAGCGGGTCGACGACCTGTGCTTCGTCCACTCGCTCCACACCGAGGGCGTGGCCCACGGCCCGGCCACACTCTTCCTGCACTGCGGGTCCACGACCTTCGTGCGGCCGAGCATGGGCTCGTGGCTGCTTTACGGGCTTGGCACCGAGAACGCGAACCTGCCGGGGTTCGTATCGATCGCCCCATCCTCCGGGAACGGCGGCCCACGGAACTACGGGAATGCGTTCCTTCCCGCGGTCTACCAGGGGACCGGGCTGGGTAAGGCCGGCGGGCCGCCATCAGAGCTGACCATCCGCGACCTCGCCGGGCCGCTCACGCCCGAGGCCAAACAGGCCCACTTCGACCTCCTCCGCGAGCTCAACGCCGAACAGCTGAAGCGGACTCCCGGCGACGCCGAGCTGGAGGCGGTAGCGAACTCCTACGAACTCGCCTGGCGGATGCAGCGGAACGCCCCGGACGTGCTCGACCTCTCCAAGGAATCGGCCGAGACGCTGGCTCTTTACGGTGTCAACGAGAAGGCGACTGACACGTTCGGCCGGCAGTGCCTGATGGCCCGCCGGCTGTGCGAGTCCGGGGTGCGGTTCGTTCAGGTCACTTACGGCGACAACAGCGCGAACCCGGCCTGGGACCAGCACTCAAACATGCCCAAGCACGGCGACCACGCGAAGGCCGTGGACCGCCCGATCGCCGGGTTGCTGGCCGATCTGAAGCGCCGCGGGCTACTGGAAGATACCCTCGTGTGGTGGGGCGGCGAGTTCGGCCGCACCCCTTACGCGGAAGGCAACGGGACCGGCCGGGACCACAACCCCGGCGGGTTCACTGTGTGGCTCGCGGGCGGCGGGGTGAAGCCGGGGTTCTCGTTCGGGGCGACCGACGAGTTCGGCCACCAGGCCGTGCAGGACAAGGTCCACATGCACGACCTGCACGCGACCATCCTCCACCTCCTCGGCCTCGACCACGAGAAGCTGACCTTCCGCTACAGCGGCCGCGACTTCCGGCTCACCGACGTGCATGGGCGGGTGGTGAAGGAAGTGATCGGGTGAGGCAGAGGCCGTGCTCGCCTCCGGACCGAGACCACAGGCCCGTGGAGGAGAAGACGGCCGGGTGGCAAGCCTACTTTTCGAGAAGTCTCCACATGATTACCTTTCGCGATTCCACGATTGAGCATATTGCCGACATGATTTGCGGCAACAACGATGGCAAGTTTTCCAAACACTTTCCCTACCGCTCAAGCTCGTACCTAACACAATTCTTTTACGACTGCGATTTAGAATATAAACACAGTGGCAGCACAAGAAAATATTGGGTAGCCGGTGTACTCAAAGAGATCTCTGTTGGCCCAGCTAGCAGTCCCGATTTGCCATCGGACGACATACTTGTTGTTCTTTCACAATTGATGCACATTGAATACTTTGATGGGCCGAATTGCGACAGAGCACATGCTCTACAAGACCTGAACTCTCTTTTAGAACGCTACGGGCTTGTTGCTTACGAAGATAACGCTCATAAGTGCCACATCCGCAACACTGGAACTGGCGCTGTTTCTGCTTTGCAACCGAACCGACCACGCCCATTAACCTCAATCGAAGTTGAACAGCGAAAGCGAATCATCGCTTACTTTGACAAGGCGAGCGAAGACGACTTTACCGAGAAGGTTCTCGTCCCTTTCTTTCAGAGGCAAGGATTCCACCGAGTTAACGCTGCGGGGCACAGAGAAAAGGCACTTGAGTTCGGAAAAGACCTATGGACGAAGTTTCAGTTGCCTACAGGCCACTGGATTTATTTCTGTGCTCAAGTAAAGCGAGTTAAGATTGACGCGAAGGGAGTCAGTAACGGCAATGTTACCGAGGTGCTGAATCAGACGCGGATGGCATTAACTCATCCAGTCTTCGATCCTGATATAAACAGGAAAGTACTTTTAGACCACCTTTATTTGATCTCAGCTTCGGAGATAACGCGCCAAGCAAGAGAATGGCTGATTCAGCACCTTGATGCTGAAAGCCGCAGGCACATCATCTTTATGGATCGCGATGACTTCTTGAATCATGCTGCGCGGATCATCCATGACATCCCCCTTGATTTCAGTTCGGAATCAGATAATGTTCCTTTTTAGGCAAAGACAGAAAGCCCCGCCGAACTTGTTTTCGTGGGCAGCCAACATCCAAACGAGCTACAACCTACTGTCTTGCGCCAGGGATGCGCCGGGCGGGAGGAGGGACGAGATGTCAGCTGAGTGAGTTCCGTCATGGCGTCGTAGTGACCCCGCCCATGTCCACCCAAAGCCGTGGACATGCCACCCACCAAAGTGTCGTCAGGTATGGATCTGCCGGTCCGCGACCGGGGAAGGGCGCATGGACATCCGGATCGGCGGCTACCACTCCGCCACGCTCCTCCTGGAACGTGAACTGAAAGAGTGGCACGCCCTCGTGCTTCTCGACTCCGACATGGAGATCACCGACTTCGTCCCGTCCAATGCCCGGTCCCATCTCTGTTTGTGCTTTGATGACGTCGAGGAGCCCCGCGCGAACAAGCAAACCCCAACCAAGGCCCAGATCGCGCAAGCGATGGAGTTCGCCCGAGGGAAAGACAAGCTGCTTGTCAGTTGCCGCGCCGGGCCGGAGTGTTGCCCTGGCCTATGTGATCCGCTGTCAAGAGAGTGGGGTGGCTGAGGCCCTCAAACTCCTGGACCCGACCAGGCAGCGGCCGAATCGGCTGGTGGTCAGCTTGGGCGACGCGATCCTGGACACCCTGGATGTGCTTGGCCCATTTGATGAGTGGCGCCGGCAGCATGCGCATATCCGGCTGTCCGATTACTACGACGAGAGTAACGGCCCGGCGGATCACGCGATTGACGTGTGATTTATGGTGGATGGCATCCGTTCCTTTCTCGGAGGATGCCATCATGTCTGACTCGTCCGCCCACTCCCGCTCTGACGCGGTTGCCACCCGGCGGTGGGCCGAGCGCCTCGAACGATTCACCGCCGGCAGCCACACCGTGGTCGCGTTCTGCGCCGCCGAAGGCGTGTCCGAGTCCAACTTCTACCTGTGGAGGCGACGGCTCGCACAACCGTCCACGCCCGCCTCGAATCAACCGAAGGTGGTGCCCATCCGCGTCACACCGCCTCCCGCCTCCGCGACGCCCATCGAACTGGCTCTGCCGTCCGGCACCGTCCTGCGGTTCCCTGCCGACATCCGCCCGGAGTTGATCGTCGCGATCCTGCGCGGGTTGGAGGAGCGACCGTGCTGACCGTTCCGCCCACCACCAAGCTGTGGTTAGCGTCCGCCGTTGATCTCCGCCTCGGATTCGACGGGCTGTCCAACCTGGTCCGCACCCAGCTCTCCGCCGATCCCTTGAGCGGCCACCTGTTCGTGTTCACCAACCGCTCGGCCAATCGCGTCAAGGTGCTGTACTGGGGCGGGCACGGGCTGTGCCTGTGGTGCCAGCGCCTGGAAGCCGGGCGGTACCACTTCCCCGAAGCGACCGCCGGCGGGGTCGAGCTGACCGCCGCCCAGTTCGCCATGATCCTCGACGGCATCGACGTGTCCCACGTCCGGCGCTTCAAGCGGTTCTCACCTCCCGCAACCACAACTTCGCGCTACCCGCCAGCTTGAGCGGTGTTCAAAGGGCATGGACGCCGCCGCCCCGCCCGTCGATCCCCCTCTGCCGACCGACGTGCCCACGCTCCAGGCGATGGTGCGGGAGCTACTGGCCCGGAACCAACAACTCGAGGCCCGGATCGGCGAACTGACGGCCAAACTGGACGCGGCCCTGAAGCACAGGTTCGGGCGCCGGAGCGAGCGTCGCACACCACCGCCAGTGACCGCCGCCGAGAAGCCGCCGCCCCGGCGCGATCCCCACGGGCGCTCCCCGTTGCCCGAACACCTCGAGCGGCTCGAGGTCGTTCACGACCTGACTGAGGCCCAGAGGTTGTGCCCGTGTTGCGGCCGGTCGCGGGCGTGCATTCGGGGAGCAGACGGCCGAGCAACTCGATTTGGAACCCGCTCGGTTTTTCGTCCGGCGTACCGTCAGGAAGAGTTACGCGTGCCGCCACTGCGACCCGACGACCGTGCCCGTGGAGCAGCGCATCCGGACCGCCGGGCCGACCTGCGTCGGCCCGATTGCCAAGGGGTTGTGCGGTCCGGGGCTGTTGGCCCACGTCGTCACTGCCAAGTTCGCCGACCACACGCCCGTGCATCGACTCGCCGGCCAACTGGCCCGCTCGGGCGTGACGATCGCGCCCTCGATTTTGGGCGACTGGCTGTTCGGGAACGTGATTAGCGGGTGGTTACGCTGTTGTTACGGCTGGCCGCCGGGCGGAGAAGAACCAATGCCGGACCAGGAGAAAGCCCAGCACGCCATACGTCAGGTACGCGACCGGAGCGGGCAGCCCGGACGCACTGTCGCCGAGGCCCGCACCCCACAGCACCAGACCCCACGTCGCCGCGATGGCGACACGCAGCAGCCAGTGCCACCGGTCGACCACCCCCACGACCACCAGAGTCGTAATCGCCACCAGACACACCGCCCGGAACCACGTCATCGAGTTCCCCAGCCCCGCGGCCGCCAAGATCAACTGCCCGACGGCTACTGAGGTCGAAACGGTCAGCTCGAAATACGGCACCGCGATCGACCGGCACGACCCGCCGCGCCGGAGCAGCCAGCCCCCCGCCAACGTCCCACAGAAGCCGAGAAGGCCGACGGTCGCCAGCGAGAGGCCGACCCCCAGCCAGACGCCGTACGCGCTGCCGACCACCTGGTCCGCGACGATCTTGGCAAAGAACTTGCCACCGCGCTCGTCCGCGGGCTGTTCCTTCAGGTCGGGATACCGCTCCGCCAGAACGTCCGAGGGCTTCCCGGCCGCCTCGGCGGGCGCTTTGGTCGAATCCCCGAACAGGGTCAGATCCCAGATCGACGGCACGACCACTGTCGCCAGGACGACCGCCCAGCCGATCCCGACCGCGTACGCCGCCAGGGTGCCCGTCAGGGCGGTGGTCAGCCCGGCGGACACCTCGCCCCAGCGGTCCTTCGATCGCACGAGCCACGCCGTCGCCAGGCCCATCCCGAACGGGGCCACGGCCCCGAGAACCGCGAGCGGGATCAGGACGACGCCCGGCGGCGAGACGTCGCGTGCCAGCCAGGGCGGTTGTAGGCTCGGGTACTGGGAGTAGGTGTCCGAGACGTTCTTCAAGAGCGGGAGCATCGCGGAGCACGCGACGCCGGCGGTCAAGCCGCCCCCGAGAAGCCCCACCAGCACGGGTCCGAACGTGCGGCGGAATTGCGACCAGAAGCCGATCGTGTCGCTCGTCGCGGGTGACGTCGAGGTGATCCCGTCGCTCACAGTTCGATCCTCCTGGCCGGCGCGGCCTTGCCGTGCTTGCTCGGATCAAGCGTAGGACACTCTTGCCTCGTACGAGGGCACTCCGAACCTTTAGTTCCCACATTGAGGGGAATGCGGCCTTGAACAACGTCTCCGGTTGACACGAGTGTGGCGGTTTGCCGGGATTGCTCGTCCCGAATGTGATACGACCCCCGAGCAGCTGCCCGACCAGATACAGGTCGCTGGCTGTTGAATCAGCCGCGGGACGAACCCATTCGAGAAGTGACCGCCGGGTAAGTGATCATCGAGCGATGCCCTCCGCGCGGGTCGATCAGCGATCAGCCACTTGAGGCCGTCTGCATACCCCGACAACGTGATTCGCCGAGCCGGTACCGACGAGATGGAGAAGGAATTCGAGGCACTGGAGTCGCAAGGGGCCTCAAATCGTATCCGCGGCCCTTTATTGTAAAGAGGATAGTCGCGCTGAAAGCAGCCTGTCCGAACAGACCTCTGCAGCTGACCGGTCGAGTGGCATGTCCACGGCTCGGCGTGGACATGTGCGAGACGGCACGTGATGCCGACCTGGCGAATTCCGGCCAAGGCGCCTTGGCCCCTCACATGTCCACGCCGAGCGGACAAGTGTCACTCAAAGGTGGTCACCGTTCGTGTCGCGCGATGACCACGTGTCAGTCAACGGTGGTCACTCATAGAACTTCTTTTTCGGGGTCGCATACGGGATGGTCTTGATCAGCGGCTGTTCCTTCGGCTCGCGCCGGCGGAGGCGGTAGAACCGGATCTCGCCGCGGGTCAGGTCCACCTCCGCCCGGACCAAGCGGCGCGGCCACCCGGGGTCGACCGGGTACGACCGTTCCA
>JAQGHQ010000394.1 GCA_028288765.1 Gemmataceae bacterium
TCCGCCTCGAACCGGGCCTTCCACCGGCTGATGGTCCCGAGCGAGCAGAACAGGACGGCCCGAATCGTCGCCCACGGGTGGCCGTCGGCCAGCAGGAGCAGGAGGTGGGCCCGGTGTTGGACGTCGGGGTCGGTCGACCGGCGGTAGTGGTCGAGCAGTTCCTGGCGTTCCGCCGACGTCAGTTGGATGTGAGACACGGGTCGGCCCTACCGAAGATCGGGCGGCACCGCTTACCATACCCGGTCGGCTCTCCCGTGCCCCGCCCGGGCCGTACCCGCGAAGCCCGCCGGGGAGCGGAGGGCGGACATCACTTCCGTCTTTGCGGGGAGGTATCTAGGTTTCTGGGACGTTGGGACCGGACGGCAATCCCCGGGGTGGGACCTGGGTGCCCCCTCCGACGGGGGAGGGCTAATCGAGTCCCTGGTCGGGACAGAAAGTGGGCGGTACCTGGCTGGAGTGTTCGACCCGAGCTATGGGAGACGGCCGGGCCTTATCGAGCGGGTGTGGAACTCAGAACCCGAGTTTCTGAGCGGTGAAAACCAACGGGACCGTCATTTGGTGCTGCTGTGGGACATATCCCAGCGGAGTGAGCTGGCCCGTTTGCCGGGCCGTTCAGTCGTCTTCTCGCGTGACGGGGACTGGCTGGCGACGGTCGATGAGGCAGGCGTGGTACGGGTCTGGGCGTTACCTTTACTGGCGCCGCAGTCCGTGGGT
Source organism: Gemmataceae bacterium (assembly GCA_028288765.1). Lineage (GTDB taxonomy): Bacteria > Planctomycetota > Planctomycetia > Gemmatales > Gemmataceae > Urbifossiella. The sequence continues at coordinate 715 of JAQGHQ010000394.1, forward strand.
TGGAGACCTGTGGCGGCAGTTGCTCTGGGGTGCGGGTTGCTGTTGGTCGCTCTCCGACGGTTGGTTCGCCGCCCGGTCAACCCAGCCCGAGCACGCCGACGAGCATCGCCAGCATGAGCAGTAGTGCGATTACAACCACCCAAGCCGGCGCCCTGCGGCTCCCAGGGGACGGGTCGCCTTCGGCGGCAAAGTCCTGGGCCTCCCCCTGAAAATGAATCCCGCACTCGGGGCATCGGGTCGCGGTCGCGACAATCCACTTCCCGCACCGGGCGCAGCGGACCGTGCTGGCATTCTCCTCGCGCCGGCGGCGGTGGTCCTCGAAGTTGAGCGGTTCGTCCGACATCGCTCCTCCGAGCTTACCCAAGACTCTTCAGCCACTGCCCCGCGATGTGCTCCACCCACTCCCGGAAAGTCGTGACCTGACGGTGAACATGCAGGGTGTACATCGGGCACGACTCGAACGGGATGAGGTTCTTGTCCGCGTGGTCCGGGGCGAAGAACAGCAGCCGACCCGTCGCCCGCTCGCAGAGCACGCAGTTGCCGTTCGCCTCCCAGGCCGCCGGGTAGTAGCTGGCCGTCTCGATGGGGATACCACCACACTCCTCGAACGCCCAACCGTATGCGACCATGAAGGAGGCGTCCTTGACCACCTCCCCGGCGGTGAGGGCCTCGTTGTGGTTCAAGAGGCAGTTGCCCGCGGGCTCGTTGTACCGCTCGACTATCCCACCAAAGGAGCCGAGTAGGACTCCGTGCTCGGGGGCGGCGCTGGCAGGAGGCTCGGCCGATGGGGGTGGTGACAGCCATGCCCGGACTTGGTCGGGGGGTTGGCCCCACGAGAAGAGGAAGTAGGGCTGCTCGTCGAGGCGCACCTCCAGTAACCTCGCCCGGCAGAGCAGGCCGGTTAGCTGCGGGAAAGTCTTCTGGAACAGAAGGGTTGGCTTGAAGGGTTTGGAGTTCCCCACGAAAAATGGACACGGGGTTAAGGGTTATGCAGGGTGCGATGCCTCGTAGTCAGTCGGCGACTGGTAGCCCAGCGTCGAGTGCCGGCGAACCCGGTTGTAGAACGTCTCGATGTACTCGAAGATACTCGCCCGCGCCTGCTCTCGGGTGGCGTAGTCCTCGCCGTGAACCAACTCCTTTTTCAGACTCGCGAAAAAACTTTCCATGGGGGCGTTATCCCAGCAGTTCCCCCGTCGACTCATGCTGCAGGTGATGCCCTTCGAACCCAGGAGATGTTGGTAGTGCTCGCTGGCGTACTGGGTCCCGCGATCCGAGTGGGCCACCAACTCGGAACCCGGGAGGCGACGGACGACGGCCATCTCCAGGGCGTCGACCACCAGCCGGCTGGTCATCGTCGCGCCCATCGACCAGCCGACCACCATCCGGCTGAACAGGTCCTCGACCGCGGCCAGGTACAGCCACCCCTCGCGGGTCGAAATGAACGTGATGTCGGCCACCCACGACTCATTCCGGGCCGCCGGATCGAACTGCCGGTCGAGGACGTTCGCGGCCACGGGGAGGGCGTGGTTCGAGTTGGTCGTCGGCCGGAACTTCCGCGCCGTTTTCGCGGCAATACCCGCGTCCCGCATGATCCGGGCCACCGTGTTCACGCAGCAGTCGTGCCCCCGGTCCACCAACTCCGCATGCACCCGCGGGCTCCCGTACCGAGCCCGGACCTCGGCGTGAATCGCGCGGATCTCGACGGCCAATTTCTCCCGCCGCTGCTGCCGCCCGCTGGTGTCCCGCTCCCGCCACGCGTAGTACCCGGCCGGGGACACCCCGAGGGCGTCGCACATCGGCACGACCGGCCACTCGTCGCGGTGCTCGTCGATGAAGGCGTAGCTCACGCCGACTCCCTGGCGAAGAGCGCCGTAGCTTTTTTTAGGATGTCCCGCTCGGCCTTGAGGCGGGCCACCTCGGCCTTGAGACGACGAAGTTCGTCCTCGGCCGGTGGCAGGTTGCCGTGCCCGGGGAACGCCTCGTGCCCTTCGGCGTCGAGGGTGACCTTCCACCGCCGGAGCATCTCGGCCCCGATCCCGAGACTGCGCGCCGCTTCGGCCACGGATCGACCTTTTTCGGTGACCAGCTTCACGGCCGCGACCTTGAATTCGCGGGTGAAGGTCCGTCGTGTTTCCGCCATAGGGATCTCCTGTGCTTGAAGAGTACCCCTTAACTTGGTGTCCGCAACTCGTGGGGAGGTTCAGTTCCTCCAGGACCGTCACGGTCGCAGGCTTGCCGCCGCCTTTCCGCCACGGTTCTGCTTCGGTCGTGATGTCCCAGTCGTTCATCTTCTACCCGCGGCCATAATCAGAGCCTTCCTCCGGTTTCCGGCGTAGCGGTCCAGTGTACCACGAACGACGGAGCAACCACCGTGAGTAGTCATTGAACACCTTGGTCAGGCCGTTGGTGCGACGGTATTCCAGGTACTCGGCAATCAGTCGACCGAGTGCCCGGATGGCACGCTCCTCCACGGGCAACGCGACGTCGTCGGCGACTGTCGGTAGGAGCCGGCGGGCAAGTCCCTGCCAGTGCAAGTTGTTGCCATCCTTCGCCCGAACCACCAGCCACGGCTGGAAACCTATCAGCGGGCCACCGTTCCTGGCCGCGTTAAACCCGTCCAGGTAGGCACAAACGGCCCCGAAGCTGACTGGGTTGACGTACATCTGGGGGTGGGAACAGAGGCGGCCGACCAGTTCGTCGAACTGGGGGTCATTGACCAGCTCGCTCGGGAACGGCCCCAATGTCATCCATCACCCCCGTTTTCCTGCAATGAACGCGACGGTCATGGTCGACCTAAACGCAGGATAGACCGGCCGCTGGCCCTCTGCCGAAAACCTATCGTGCATCCCGGCCGTGAACTACTCCCGCAAGACGAGGAACCGGAGCTTATCGGTCACCAAGTCGAGGAGCGCCACGCTGAACTCATCAGCCTCGCTGAGCGCCCCCGGGTTGATTCGCCGGACCGGCCCGTCTCGCCGGTCGCCTCGGATGTGGGAATGCCCGGTCAGCAAGTAGTCTGGGTGGGCAGCCAACACCTGTCGCAGGTCGGTGGTCATGTGCCCGTGAGCGACCCCGACACGCTTGCCGGCAAGTTCGACTGTCCCGCCCCAGCCCAGGCATTCCGCCCCGGCTCCGGACGCCGTCCTCTGGAGGAGTGGGACCGTGTCCGAGTCGTGGTTGCCGAAGACGAAGTAGCACGGCAGTATCGCGCAGAGCGACACCACCTCCGGCCCGGTCAGGTCGCCGCAGTGGACCAACAACTCTGCCCCCTCGTCCATCAACATCTGGACGGCGAGCCGGGTCCGAGCCAGCTGGTCGTGGGTGGCCTCCGCGTCAGTTCTTGCCCGGTGTGAAGGATTTCATTGCTACTCTCCAACCGCCCAGAGTTGTCGATTTAACGCACCCCATTTCGGCCACGTACCAGTGAGTCGTCGGCCACAACTCCGCGCCACCGCTCGCGACTTGCATGTTCTCCAGGACGCGGATTGCCTTGAATCGCCCGGCCGGGACCGTCACCCACTCGGGTTCCATGACCGTGTGCTTGAACCTCCACTCCACCGCACTGAAAGCGCAGAGCGTTTCCCACTCCTCGCCTGGTTTCACCGGCAACTTCAGAAGGCAGACGGGAGGGTCGAAGCGGGACTGGCTTCTTTCGATTAGGAACACCCCATCCGGGGAAATGCGAACCTTCTCGACAAGGCGATTCTTGCCCTCTTCTTCGACCGCCACGGAAACATGTTTCGAGCCACCCTCCTCCCTCACGTCTGTCACCATGTAAGTGACTTCGCCCACGCCACCCGTACTACGCTCATAGGTAAACTTTG
>JAQGHQ010000398.1 GCA_028288765.1 Gemmataceae bacterium
CGCGGCAAGCCACGAAGTGTGCCCCCGGGGGCCCCCGGATGTCCCGTGCATCGGCCGGCGCGCGGTCGTGCCCAGGGCGGGGCGGCCGCGGGGGAGCTCCCCCGCGGGACGAGTAGACCGGTTCGGAATCCGGTGCCCGGCCCCTCCTCGCGGGACTGACCGCCGGGTCGCCGGCCCGCCCCCACCGGGGCGGACGCCCGGCGACATGCTTACGGAAGTAACCTAAGCCCCCTTAGGACTCGATCCATGACGGAATTCGCCCTCATATTCGGGACCGGATTCGTCCTCAACCTCCTTCTCACCCCGGTCGCTCGGGGGGTCGCCCTCAGGGTGGGGCTGGTCGACCGGCCGGACGGGCGGCGGAAGTTGCACGACCGGGTCATCCCGGTGGCCGGTGGTCCGGCGGTCTTGCTGTCCGTCGCCGCGACCGTCCTGGCGGCCGCCACCTGGGCGGACGTGGTCCCCGCCCCGCACGGCCTCGACGCCCGGGTTTTGGTCGGGCTCTTCGCGGCGGCCATGATAATCTGCGCCGTGGGGATGGTCGATGACTGCCGCGGGCTGCGGGGGTGGCACAAACTCCTCGGCCAGGCCCTCGCGGTGGGGGTGGTGATCGGGGTCGGGGTCCGGGTGGAACACGTCCACCTGTTCGCCTGGGACGTCGACCTCGGGCCGTTCTCCATCCCGCTGACCATGTTCCTGTTGCTCGGGGCGATCAACTCGCTCAATCTGCTCGACGGGATGGACGGGCTGCTGGGCACGGTCGGGATGATTATCTGCCTGGCATTCGGGGCGATGGCGGTGGTGACGGGGCAGGTGGCGGTAGCCTGGGTGGCGTTTGCCCTGGCCGGCGCGCTGCTGGCCTTCCTCCGGTACAACTTCCCGCCGGCCACGATCTTCATGGGCGACTCCGGGAGCATGCTGGTCGGGCTCGTGGTCGGGGTGCTGGCGATCCACGGGTCGATGAAGGCCCCGGCGACGATCGCCCTGGCCGCCCCGGCCTGCGTCCTCATTATCCCGATCTTCGACACGAGCGCGGCGATCGTCCGCCGGAAGCTGGCCGGGCGGAGTGTGTTCAGCACCGACCGGGCCCACCTGCACCACTGCCTGCTCCGGACCGGCCTGTCCCGCCGGGGGGCACTGCTGGTCGTATCCGGGCTGAGCCTGCTGGCGATGGCCGGCGGGATCACCAGCCTGGCCTTCCGGTCCGAGGCCCTGGCCGCCCTCGCGGCCGTGGTGGTCGTGGCCCTGCTGATCACCACCCGGGTGTTCGGCTACAACGAGGTCCGCCTCGTCTGCCGGCGGCTGGTGTACATGTCGCGGTCCGTGTTCCCCGCCGGGGGCGACCGTGGGGCCGCCCACCTGACGGTCCGGATCCAGGGGACCATCGACTGGGGGGTACTCTGGGAGGAGTTGGTCGGGAACGCCCTGGCCGCCGGCGTCCGGCGGATCCGACTGGACATAGACGACCCGGCGATCGGCGAGTCGTTCCACGCCCGGCTGGACCGCGGGCTCGGCCCCGTGACGGAAGCCAGCCGGGCGTTGAAGGTCGTCTTCCCGCTCGCCGCCCACGGCCGGGTGATCGGCCGGGTCGAGGTGAGCGGGGACCGGACCGACACCCCGCTCGGACCCACCGTCGCGGTTCTGACCGAGTTGGTCCGGCACGCGGAGGCGACCGCCGCCGGGCTGATGGACCCTCCCGCCGCGCCGCACCAGCCGGCGGCCGAGGGCCGGCCGAACCGCGAACTAGAGCCCGTGGTCGCCGGCTGACGCCGCGACCCGGCCCGCCTCTCCCGCCACGCCGCCTGCCGGAGGATTCGTGATGCCCGACTCGACCCCGAGCGTGCCCCCCCCGACGGGCCTACGGCGGCCCGGCCCGGCGGTGGCCGCGCTCGTCGCCGTGGTGTTCGTGTGGGCCTGTTGGACCACGTTGCAAAACCTGGCCGAGGTGTGGGCCACCAACCCCCAGTACTCTCACGGGTTCCTGGTCCCGGTGTTCTCGGCCTTCCTCTTGTGGCACCGGCGGGCCCTGTTCGCCCCGGCCCCCGGCGGCGGGTGGGGGTGGTGGCTGGTGGTCGGGGCCGGGTGCGGGCTGAAGTTGGTCGGGGCGTACTACATCCTGGTCTGGCCGGAACAGGTGTCAGTGGTGGTGCTCGTCGCCGGCTTGGTCGGGGTGTTCGGCGGGCGGCCGGCGATGCGGTGGGCGTGGCCGGGGCTCGCGTTCCTCCTGTTCATGGTCCCGCCCCCGGCCCGGGTCGAGCGGCTCCTGTCCGGCCCGATGCAGCGGGTCGCGACCGTGGCGAGTGCGAACGTCCTCCAGACGCTGGGGTTCTTCGCCCAGGCGGACGGGACGATCATCATCCTGAGCGAGACAGACCTGGGCGTGGTCGAGGCGTGCAGCGGGCTGCGAATGCTGGTCACGTTCGCCGCCATGTCGATGGCGATCGCCCTGGTGCTCCCCCGCCCCGCCTGGCAGCGGGCGGCGCTGGTGGCCGGGTCCGTCCCGATCGCGGTGGTCTGCAACGTCGGCCGGATCGTGGTCACCGGGATCATGCACGAGACGGTCGGGAAGAAGTGGGCCGACCTGGTCTTTCACGACCTAGCGGGGTGGCTGATGATGCCGGCCGGGCTGGCGTTGCTGTGGGCGGAATTGTGGTACCTGGGGCGGGTGGTTCGGACCGAGGCGGAGACCAGGGTGGTGAAAGTCGCCAATCCGGCCATCGTAGGGAACCGTTTTTTGGCGGGCACCGTCCAACCCCCCAACCCGTCCGGGGCGGCCGTCGCCCGCGGCTCGTGATGCCCCACCTGACCTGCGTCCCCTTCTGGAGTCAATATGTCCGCAGTCGACCCGCCTGCCCCCGAGCAGACCTCGGCCGGGCCCCCCGAAATCGGCGGGCGGCCGGGCCTACTGTCGGCGGTGCTGCAGGGCGTACGCCGGCGCTGGCCGATCGCCGCGGCGGTCGGCCTCGTCCTCGGCGCGGGGAGCGGGTTCGCGTATTACTCGACCCACCCGCACAAGTCGACCGTGGCCACCGTCCTCGTCATCGACCCGGTCGGGACGAACCTGTTGGGCGACCAGGGGGACCGCGGCCCGTCCCGGGACGACGAGTACCGGCGGACCCAGGTCGCCATGATCCGCACCAAAATGGTGCTCCAGCCCACCCTGCGGGATAGTAGGGTCGCCGACACGGTCTTCGCCCGCACCCACCCCGACCCGCTGACCTGGCTGGAGACCGAGTTGAAGGCCGTCATCACCGACGGCGGCATCCTCCGCCTCTCCCTCACCGGGGAGAACCCGGAGGAGATGGCGGTGCTGCTGAACGCGATCGTCACTTCCTACCTGTCGGAGGTCGTCGACGCGGAGGTGAGAGACCGGCGGCGGAAGCTCAGCGAGGCGGACAAAGCCCTGGTCATGCTGGAGGGCCGCCTCCGGACACAGCGGGAGCTCCTCCGGAACATGGCCGACCAGCTCCGGACCGGCGACACCCAAGCCCTGACGGTGAAGCAGAAAGTGGCGATCGAGTCGTTCAATAGCCTCTGGCTCGAGCTGCACCGGCTCGACTCCGACCTCCGTCGGTCGAAGGCCGAGATCGAGGTGCTGCGGGTCCGGGCCGAGGCGGCGAAGACCGGTTCGCCCCCGGAGGTCCTGGTGGCCGAGGCGCTGGCCGCGGACCCCGCCGTCCGCGCCGCGGCCGCGCGGGTCGACGGCCTCCGGGAGGTCCTCGAGGCCGCCGCCAAGAATGCCGCCCCGGGGGCGACGGCCCTGAACGGGGTGCGGGCAGAGGTCCAGGCGGCGGAGGGCCGGCTGGCCGCCGTCAAGGAGCAACGGCGGGACGAGGCGGTGAAACGGGTCCGGGAGGGGATTTTCCAGCAAACGGCCGGGGCGCTTCGCGAGGCGGAGGCCAAGGTGCAGGTCCTGGAGCGCCAACGGGCCGACCTCGCCCCCGAGGTGACGAGGCGCGAGCATGACGCCGACGGGATCGGGATGAGGTCCTTTGAGCTCGAGCGGCAGCGGGCCGAGATGGCCGAAGGCGAGGCGAGCGTCAAGCGCCTACGGGTGGAGAAGGAACGGTTGATGATCGAGATTCAGACGTACAAGCCGCGGGTGAGCCAGATGGGCGCGGCCGACGCGGCCGACGCCAAGCCGTCGAGCTACCGCCTGCCCGGCACGTTCGGCCTCGGGGTAGCTGGCCTGTGCGCCGGCGTGTTCGGGGTGGGGCTGATCGAGAGCCGCCGCCGCCGGCTGATCGACCCGGGCGACCTACCCCGCGCCCTCCAACTCCGGACCCTCGGGATCGTGCCCGAAGCCCCGGGGCTGGCCACCGGCCCGGTCGCGGACTTCTGGGGGGACCGGCACGGGGTGCTCGGGACGGTGGTCGTCGAGTCGGTCAACGACATCAGGGCCCTGCTCCTGTGCGGGGGGATGGCCGGACACCCGAAGGTGGTGCTGCTGACCAGCGCCGTCCAGGGGGAGGGGAAGACGACCCTCGCCTCACTCCTGGCCGTGAGCGTGGCCCAGACGTCGCAGCGGACCCTCCTGATCGACGGCGACACGCGGAACCCCCGGGTCCACGAGAAGTTCGGGCTGGCCGGCGGGCCCGGGCTGAGCGAGGTCCTCCGCGGGGAGACGACCCTCGCCCGGGCGATCCAAGAAATCCCGGGTACGAACCTGTCGATCCTGCCGGCCGGGCGGGTGTGCCAGCGGGTGGTCCGCGGGCTCACGAGCGAGGGGGTCCGTGCCCTCCTCGCCCCGCTCCGCGACCGTTACGACCTGATCCTCCTGGACTCCTGCCCGATCCTCCCGGTCCCGGACGGACTGATCCTGAGTACGAGCGTCGACGCCACGATCCTGGTCGTCCGGTCCGGGACGAGCACCGAGCCGGTCGTCCGGGAGGCGTGCGAGCGGCTGGCGTCCGTCCGCGCCCGGGTGGTCGGCGGGATCGTGAACCGGCTGAGAATGGGCCGGTCGCAGATCAGCTACCCGTACGCCGGGGCCGTCGGCGGCCGTGGCGCTGACTCCCCGACCGAGCTCGCGGGCGACTCGTCGCGACCTCCCGAGTGACTCTTGACAGGCGGACGTACCGATGTGGGCGCGCGTTCTGGTGGCGGTGGCGATTCTGGGCCTCTCCGGGTGGGTCCACGGGCGGTGGACCGACCGCTGGGGCGCCCCGCCGGCGGTCGCCGAGGCGGCCGCCGTCCTGCCCGCCCTCCCGATGACCATCGGCGAGTGGGACGGCCGTGACATAACGGCCGACCAGTCGGAGGCGGTCTACCGGGCCCTGGAGCACCAGGTCCTCCGGCAGTACGTCCACCGCCGGACCGGGGCGGCGGTCGGGGTGTTGTTCACGTGCGGCCGCGCGGCCCCGATGATTTACGAACACACCCCGCGGGCGTGTTACGCCGCCACCGGGTTCGAGGAGATCGGGGCCGGGACCAGGATTACCGTCGACGGCGGGGCCGGGCCGGCGGGTGAATTCCTGGTCCACACGTTCGCGAAAAGTTCCGCCGCGTCCACGACCCGCTTGCGGCTTTTTTGGGCCTGGGGTGATCGGACGACCTGGTCGTCCCCGGTGCAGCCCCGGTTCACGTTGGGCCGCAAGCCGGTGTTGTTCAAGGTCTACGTCGCCCGCCAGCTACTGTCCGAGACCGAACCACTCGCCGACGACCCGGCGGTCCGGTTCCTGCGGGCCTTACTTCCCGAACTCCAGGCCACGATCAACCCCCCACCGGGTTGACCCGGGAGTCGGAACGAACCCCCGCGTCTGCCCAGGTTCGGACAAACGACCCCGGTCGGACAGACGCCCGTCGGGCCGCCCGACCCGGGGCACGGGGCTGATTCCGCCCCACACCACCGCCTCACCTTCGGCCGGACACACTCGACATGAGCGGGAAGCTGAATACCCGGTTCCTCTTGATCACCGCCGCACTGGCCGCGGGCCTGGCGGCCGGCTGGTGGGTCCTCCATCGGTACCAACGGAGCAGCAAGCTGGGCGAGTACCTGGCACAAGCCTCCCGGGCGGAAGAGGACCAGAAGCCCGACCGGGCCGTCCGGTTGCTACGCGCCTATGTCCTCCTCGCCCCGGGCGATGCCGACGCCAAGGTCCGGTGCGCCGAACTCCTCGGTAAGCAGGCGTCGAAGAGGGCCCGGGTGGATGCCCTTGGTCTGTACGAGCAGGTTCTCCAGCAGGCCCCGGACCGGCACGAGATCCGCCAGCGGGCGGCCGAGTTGGCCTTCCTCCTCGGCCGCGTCGACGACGCCTTTAATCACCTGGTGGTTTTGCGGAAGGCCTTGCCCGGGGACGTCAAGGTCTTGCTCCTGTCCGGCCAGTGCTATGAGGCCAGGGAGCGGTACGAGGAGGCCGCGCAGGTATACGAGGAGGCCGCGCAGGCGTACGGGGAATCCCGGAAGGTCGACCCGAGGCCGGTCGCGTTCATCCGCCTGGCGGTAATCAACCGGGACCGGTTAATGTTGAACCGCCCTGCCGTCGCCGACAAGGTAATTGAGGCCCTGCTCCGCCACCCGCATTCGATCGAGTCGCTCCTCGCGTGTGTGGAATACCACTTAACGGGCGACAAGGCGGACCGGCTCGAGGAGGCCGCGGAGCGCGCGCAGGAGGCCCGACAGCTCGCCGCCGAGCAACTCGTCCCCGATCGCCCGGACGTGCTCCTCCTGAGTGCCCGCGTGGCGCTCGAACTCGCCGCCCACGACCCGGCCAAGCGGGCCGCGTTGTCGGACCAGGCCCGGGGCTTCCTGACCCGCGGGATTGAGACCAGCCCGACGGTCGCGGAGCTGTACCTGCTCCTCGCGAAGGCCGAGGCCCGGGCCGGGCGCCTGGACGAAGCGGTCCGGGTTCTCCGCCAAGCCCGCAAGCAGATTCCCGCCCACCCGAAAATCCTATTCGACACCGCCCAATACTGCACCGACGCGGGCGACATCCCCGTGGCCGACGAGGCCATCGGCCAGTTGCGCGAACTCAACTACGATCCCGTTCATGTGGACTTCTTGGCCGCTCGGTGCCTCCTGAAACAGGGCAAGCGGGCCGAGGGCAGCGGGATACTGGAGCGCATCCGCCCGCTCCTGGTGGACGACCCGGACCGGTCACTCCCACTCCAGGCCGACCTACTGCTCGCGGGCACCTACGGCCAGGCGGGGGATGTCGAGAGCCAGGTGAGAATGTACACCCGGGCCATCACGGTGGCCCCGCTGGACCCCCGGCCGCGGCTCGGGCTGGCCGAGGCGTTGGTCGCCCTGGGCCGGGTCGGGGAGGCGGCGGCCGAGTACGACCGCGTCAGCCAGATGCCGAATGCCCCCGCCGGGGCGTGGCTCGCGCTCGCCCGCCTGCGGGTATACCAGAACCTGACCCGACCCGAGGGCGAGCGGTCGTGGGACGAGGTGACGCGGCTGCTCGGCCGGGCCGAGCAGGCCGTCCCGGACGCGGCCGAGATCACTCTCCTGCGGGCCGAAGTCCTGGTCGCCCGCGGGGACAAGGCCGGGGCCCGAAAGCTCCTGGCCGCGGCCCGGGACAAGCGGCCCGCGGAAGGGGAGTTCTGGCACGCCCTGGCCGCCCTGGCAAGCCACGACGGTGACCCGGACGGGGCCCTCGCCCTCCTGGAGGAGGCCGGTCGGCGGCACGGGGATTCGGTCGACCTGCGGCTCGCCCGACTCCGGATCACCCCGTACGGTTCGGGGCCCCAGGCCGCCAAGGTGCTCGAACAACTGACCGACGGGGCCGACCGGTTCCCGGAGGACCAGCGCGTCCGGCTCCTCCGGGCCGTCGCCGGGGCGTACTGGCTGATCGACAACCCCGCGGAAGCCGGCCGGTTGTGGGAGGCCGTCGCCCGGCTCCGGCCGACCGACGTGGACGTCCGGGTGATGCTGTTCGACGCCGCCCTCGGGGCGGACGACGAGGCCGGGATGCAGAGGGTGTTGGACGAGATCCGGCGGCTCGACCGGGACGGGATGTACTACAAGTACGCGCTGGCGGCCCGCCTGGTGTGGCGGGCCGGGCGGGGCGACCGGTCCGGCCTCGGGGAGGCCCGCGCCTTGCTCACCGCCGTCGGCGCCAGCCACCCGGACTGGTCCCGGGTGCCCCTCGGGCTCGCCGCGATCGACGAGATCGAGGGGGACGTCAGCCGGGCCATCGACTCGTACAAGCTCGCGCTCCAGAAGGGCGACCGCCAGCCCCACGTCATCCGCCGGTTGGTCCAGCTGCACTACGAGCAAAGGCGGTACGCCGAGGCGGACGAAGTCCTCCGCGGGCTCGAGGCCCAGGCCCCGATCTCGGGCGACCTGACCCGGCTGGCCGCCGAGGTGTCGCTCCGGAACCTCGACGCCGACCGGGCCCTGGAACTCGGCCGCAAGGTCGTCCCGGACGGCTCCACGGATTACCGGGAGCGGACCTGGCTCGCCCAGCTGATGTCGGCCGCCGGGCGGGCGGAGGAGGCGGAGAAGGAGTTCGGGCGGGCGATCGCCCTCGCCCCCGACCAGGCCGAGCCGGTGGTCGCCCTGGTCCGGCACCACGCCCGGCGGAAGGAGACCGGTAAGGCCGAGGCGGTGATCCGCCGGGCCGACGGGAAGCTGGCCGGCGGGGACCGCGGGGTGCTGGCCCTGGCCCAGTGCTACGAAATGATCGGCCGCCGTGACGAGGCCGAGGCCCGGTACGAGGCGGCCGTCAAGGCGAGCCCCCAGGACCCCGGTGTCCTCCGCGGGGCCGCTCAGTTCTACCAGCGGGGCGGGCCGGCCGGGCGGGCCGAGGCCATGCTCCGGGCCCTCCTGACCCCGGCGGCCAAGGCCCCCGCGTCCGACGCCTCCTGGGCCCGCCGGAGCCTCGCCCTGGTCCTCGGCCTGCGGGGTGACGACGCCGCGCTCGGGGAGGCGTTCGGCCTCCTCGACCAGAACGCCGCCGGGGAAACCGCGGACGACGTCCGGACCCGGGCGGTACTCCTCGCCACGCGCCCGGCCCGCCGGCGGGAAGCGATCGCCCTGCTCGAGAAGGCCGAGCAACTCCAGCCCCCGCTCCCGGACCATGAGCTGTTCCTCGCCCGGTTGTACGAGGCCGACGGGAATTGGCCGAAGGCCCGGGACCGGATGCTCCGGCTGGTCGGGCTGCAGAAGGATAATAAGAGGTACGTCGCCGCGTTCGCCGACAGCCTGATCCGGCGGGGGGAGTGGTCGGAGGCCGAGGCGTGGATCGGCCGGTTGCGGGAGGGGGACCGGCTCGGCTCGGCCACCGTCGCCCTTCAGGTCCGCGTCTGGATGAACCGGGGTCGGGTGGCCGAGTGTATCGCCCTGATCCGGGAGTTCGCCGACGCGGCGGACGGTGATTTGGGCGACCCGGCCGCGCGGGCGCTGGCGGCCGGGAACCTGATGGACGGGGTGAGCCTGGCCGGGGCCGGGGACCGCGCCGCGGCCGCCGCCGCGGAGCAGTTCTACCTCCGCCACCGCGACCACTCGAAGAAGCCGGAAGCCGGCCTCCCCCTGGCGGAATTCTACGGCCGCCACGACGACCCGGATAAGGCTCTGGCCGCCTGCAACCAGGCCCTGAAGGGGGGCGCGCCGGTGGAGCGCGTGGCCGCCGTCGCCCTCGCGGCTGTCGGGTCCGACGCCGCCCGGGACGACCACTACCGCCAGGCCGAGACCTGGCTCACCCAGGCCTCGGCGGTCCGGCCGGAGTCGGACGACATCCGGTTCCGGATCGCGGCGCTCCGGGACCTGCAGCGGCGGTTCGCCGACTCGGAGGCCGCCTACCGCCAGCTCCTGACCCGCAACCCCCGGCACCTCGGGACCCTGAACAACCTGGCGATCTTGCTGGCCCTGACCGGCAAGACCGAGGAGGCCGTCGACCTCGCGCGGCGGGCGGTGGAGGCGGCGCCGTCCCCGACCGAGTCCCTGTTGGACACGCGCGGTCTCGCCCTGACCGCGGCCGGCCGGTTCGACGAGGCCCGCCAATCGCTCGACGCCGCGGCGGCGGGCGGCGGGGTGGCGAGTACCCACTACCACCGGGCGGTCCTGTACCACCGGCAGATGGACAAGCCGAGGGCGGTCGCGGCCCTGAAACTGGCCAAAGAGAGGGGCCTGCGGCGGTCCGACCTGCACCCGCTGGAGCGGCCGGTGTATGACGACCTCGTCGCCTGGGCCGAGAAACCGTAACCGCCGAGTTCGACCGGCCCCTTTGGCCCGGCGGGGGGTTGAGACCCGGAACCGAACCCGCCGGTATCCTCTGCCCGTGCGAGCGCCGGGCCTGCCCCCGCCACCCCCGGGTAGGGCCCCGGTGGGCCGGTTTCCTCGTGGTCCTGGTGGGCCGAACCGACGGCCCAACCCCGTCCGGGCGGTACGCCTTCCGGGTGCGGCCGGCCACATGACGGGGACCGTCTTCGCGGGGACCGAATCCGGGGGAGGCGGCCTTGGTCGAGCAGCCCCGTACGGGCCCGCGCTCGCCGGGAACCTGACGGCCGGGCCGGTCGTACCGTCTGCCCCATCCCCTAGTCCGGGCCGACCACTGTCCTTGTCGCCTCCCGAGCCCGGGAGTCACCGTCCCCGCCGTCCGGGGGAACTCGAAGAGGACACGCCGGCGCGCGGCCCGGTCACCGCCTGGGCAGGCGCGTCGAAGGCCCGGACTTGCCGCCGATCAGGTCGCGTAGCTCGTCGAACCCGAGCGGGAAGGCCGGGGCGGGCGGGGACGGGCTCGGCTCGGCCGGTTGGGCGGCGGGCGGGGCAGGCACCACCCCCTTGGCGTCGCCGCGCAGGTCTCGGAGTTCCTTCGTGAGTTCCTGGACCTGCCGCATCTGCTCGCCCATCATTGCCGCCTGCTCCTGCTGCACTGTCGCAAACATCCGGGCCATCGTCAGGAAGCACTGCTGGAAATGCTCCATTACCTCCCGGATCGGGGTGAACGCCTCGGTCACCGACTCGGTCGCGGGCCTCGGGACGGCGGCCGTCACCTCGGTCACCGCGGGGGCGGGACCAGGGTCCCCGGTCAGGACCAGCGTGTGACCGCTCTGGGGGAGGGGCGACCAGGACTTGACCAGGATGGAGACCTTCCCGAGTTCGATCAGGTCGCCGGCGCAGAGCCGGGCCAGCCCGGCCGGCCGGCCGTTCAACAGGGACCCCTGCCGGTTGAGTATGTCGATGAACCACGCCCCGTCGGGGGTGTTCACCAGGGCACAGTGGAAGTAGGAGACTGCATCGTCCAGAAATCGTAGGTCACAGGTCGGATGGCGGCCGATGAGGGTGATCGGCCGGTCGAGCGGGTGGTGCCCGGCCCCGCGGATCTCCAGCACCGCCGCCGGGGGGGCGTCCCGGCTGTGGCCGGCGTCGAGCGGTTCGTCGGGGGGTTCGGCGTCCGGGTCCGCCCCCGGTCTACCGACCTGGACGTCGAACACCCCGACCCTCAGGGTGTGGCCGGGACGCACCCACCCGCGGCCCTGGCTCCCGTCATCCCACACCACCCCGGTGCGGCTCCCCAAATCGATACAGTAAGGTACCCCGTCCACGACCTGGAGGTAGGCGTGGCACCGGCTGACGGTCGGGTCGTCCAACCTGACGTTCATCGGCCCGGCCCGCCCGATGAGCGCGCACGGTCGGGGGAGTGTGAACTCCAGGGTGGCCCCGCTGGCCCGGTTCACGGCCCGAATTTCGAGCGGCCCCGCCAGCTTACAGGCCGCCGCAAAAGACTCGAGCAGGCTCATCGAGACAGTTTTATTTGGATGGGTCATACGTCACACGGGGGCGGGGTTGGTACCAGAAAACGACCAGCCCGGTTACCGGCGACGCCCGCCGGCCCAACTGTTACTTTAGGTCACAAACCCGTCCTCCGGAATCCGGGATTCCGATAATCGAAAGGTCCGTCTTTCCACACCCCGTCGGCGGACTTGGCCGCAGTTATGAGAAGCGCATCTCTTGTGATGAGAACATCCTGCCGCAGTCGGCTCAAGAACCCTCGCTTATTCAAGAGATAAATTGATATCAGGCCGCACGCCGTCACGACCCATCGGGCACGCCGCCTTTGCGGCGTGAACGCTGGTCCGAATGAGGGGGCTGCCACGCCCCCTTGACCCCGTCACTCGGCCACGACGCACTCCCAGGGATGAAGTACAGGTGGTACTCCGGTTACCGTGGGAACCACCCCGCCCACCGTCGCGGTCGTGTGCGTCCCGTAGTTCCCCGGGACTACCCAGACCGACATTCCCGCTTCCCTTCCCAAACGGCGTCCACGGGAGCAAGGAACTTGAGAGATTCCTGGTGCCGTCGGTCGATCCGGCCCACGTTCGCCACGTCCAAGGGGGCGACCGGGGAGGCGGCCCCGTGCCGGACGTAGTCACGCGCTCCCCGCTCGGTCCGGGGCCGGGGGCAATCGGGAGGACCCATTGTGTGCATTCCAGGTATGGAGTAGGGACTTCTCAATCCCGCACACCGTGATGGCCAGTTCCGGCGGAGACAGGTACGGGCCGACCGCGTCCGCATCTTTGCAATGACATAGGAGTTACGCAGTTGATCGTTTTCTGAAGGTTTGGGTAAGGTTGATCCTTGCCCCTCTTGCTCGAACCTATCCATCTTCCGGCAAAATCGACCTTGGTAGGGCAACTGCGTAACTCCTATACAGACGACTCAGTGGACGGCTGACGGTCCGTTCGGGCACTGCCAGGCCTCGAGCGAGCTGCTACCCGACCACACGAATGCGAGCCCAGATGCAGCTAAATTAGAAAACAATAATATATTCATTGAAAACTAATGATTCGACAAATGAAAGGCCGGTGTGTTGAATCGATCGGTGCCTTCGCGTCAAAGCCCTGTTATTTGGCGATCAAATGGAGTGGAGTTGCAAGTATTATATTCTTAACGACTTGAGATGTAGGGGCATTGGCTCCAGTCGGGTCAGCCTGTGCCCGAGCCGCCGGGAAGGGGTTGGCGGCCTGGCAGTAGGCGGGCTGTCGGAAGCGGGTCGCGGCCCGAACCGGACGCCGGCTCGGGGGTGAACAACCCCGATGAACTGCGAAGAACAG
Organism: Gemmataceae bacterium; assembly: GCA_028288765.1. GTDB lineage: Bacteria > Planctomycetota > Planctomycetia > Gemmatales > Gemmataceae > Urbifossiella. The sequence continues at coordinate 13,000 of JAQGHQ010000398.1, forward strand.
ACGAATGAATTGTTAGCACGATTTACCGCAGAACCGTATTGCCGCGGATCGATTTTGAGGATTCTGCTGAAAAGGGGGGCGGTTGCTCTTTTACCCGGATGTCGGGGCTGGTAAAGTACCACCCAAATCCAACCAATATTCTGCCCCGTGGATAATTTCCCGCGGCCGATTATTTTGGCGAGGGATAGAAAATAGTTCCCATTTCGCGGAACTCCCCCTACCGAGTGCCGTCAGATACCGGCGATCCCGTACCCGACACCACCGGACTCACAACCTGAGGTCACGCCCATGATCTTGGCCTGCTCCCCGCCTAGGCGGTAAGCCCCCGTCCGATCACCCCCCTTTCCACTCCGCCCCGGACCCTGGTCCGCGGCAAGCCACGAAGTGTGCCCCCGGGGGCCCCCGGATGTCCCGTGCATCGGCCGGCGCGCGGTCGTGCCCGGGGCGGGGCGGCCTGGTGTCAGGGTCCGGTACGGTCGGCCGCCGGGGAGTCGGCCGTCTGACACACCGGGGTTCGAGCCGCGGGTGTCCGGCCGGGAGTGCCGGCCGCGGGGGAGCTCACCGGGACGAGTAGACCGGTTCGGAATCCGGTGCCCGGCCCCTCCTCGCGGGACTGACCGCCGGGTCGCCGGCCGGCCCGCCCCCACCGGTGCGGACGCCCGGGGATAGCGGTATGAGTCCTGGATCCCGGAATGGACTGCCCGGGCCGAAGTCAGGCGTCCCACGCGGGGAAGACGTGAGAGATTCCGACCTCTGGGCCCGCCCAGGAGCCTTGGTTCGAGTGTACCCGCGGGAGGATAAGGACGGGCTGGACCCGAAACTTCTGTCCCTCGTGTTGAGCGGATACCGAGGGCTCGAGGTGCAATCGATCGTACCATTGGATGAGCCAACTGTGGTGGGAGGTCCACTACACATCCGTCGTTCCTGTCTCAAAGGGTTGAGGTCGTGCGTAGGACCCGGTTCATCCAGCCGCGTGCCCCACCGCCGGGCGCCCGGCCCGTCCCGAGCGGCCCCGGCCGAAGCCGGCGAGCCTCACCGTCGACCGTCGAGTGATTTTCCCCAAACCCACTCGTTCTCGGGGCCATGACTCCGAGTTCGGACAACACGAGGTTTTCTTAGCATGCGCAAGTTCATTTTCGCGGTATGCCTGGTCGGCGCCGCCCTTGTGGGCGCGCCATCCCAGGCCAGTGCCGCCTTCCAAATCGCCCTCCAGGAGGCCGGGGTGCTCGGTGGCGCCCGCACCACGGTCGCCTCGGGGCCGGACTTCACGACTGCCTCCTTCACGGGGACGTACGGCGACTTCACCGTCAAGGTTTTCAGCGGCGCATCGGACAACGGGGCCGACCTGAGCGATCTCCTGTCGTCCACCACCAGTGTGACGAATAACTCTAACACGACGAAGACCCTGACACTTTACGTCTCTCAAACCAACTACACCCTTCCGGCGGGTGGCCCGCTGGAGCTGGAAAGCGGCCTGGGCGGGTCGAAGAACCAGGGCACCACAGTTACGCTCGCGAACATCTTCCGGGCTTACGCCGACAAGCACAACAACCTATTCGGGACGGCGGATCAGGGGAACGGCCCCCAGTCCGCTGTGGCCAGTGGCAACACGTTCGACACCGGATCGGCCACCAGCCTCTTCCACCGGCTCGGTGTCGTCACCCCGTATTCGCTCACGAGCGTGATCACCCTGCAGATCAGCGCGGGTGGGAAGGTCGGCTTCAGCGCCCACGAGAATTTGACACCGACGCCGGCCCCGGCGGGGCTCGCACTGGCGCTCGCGGGTATGCCGTTCTTGGGCCTCGGGGCGTGGGTCCGCCGCCGCCAGGCCAAGGCGCAGAATAGCTAACGTCAGTCGGATTTTAGCAACACCCTCCCGAGGCGGCCGCATGCGGCCGCCTCGGACTTCACCCGCCTCCCCCCTCGGAAGACTCACCCCGCAGGAGTTCGCCCAATGAAGCGCTGGCTATCCCAATTATTCTCCCCCGCGCACCTCAATCGGCTGCGAACGGCCAGACGGCGGCAACGGCCGCTCACCCTGGAGAGCATGGAGAGCCGGGTGGTGCCGGCCCTGATGCTGATCCTCCAGGAGGCCGGGGTGAATGGTGGCGTCCCCACCGTCGTCTCCACGGCGGCTGATTTCACGAGCACCTCCTTCACAGGGACGTATGGCGACTTCAGCGTCAAGATTTTCGGCGGCGCATCGGACAACGCGGCCGACCTGAGCGATCTCCTGTCGTCCACCACCGCCGTGCAGAATATCGGCACCTCCACGGCCACCCTGAACCTCACGATGTTTCAGGATAACTACACCCTTCCGGCGGGTGGCCCGCTGGAGCTGGAAAGCGGCCTGGGCGGGTCGGTGAACTCCGGCACCTTTACACTCGCGAACATCTTCCAGGCTTACGCCAGCTCGACCAACAACACGACGTTCGACTTCACGAATGGCCCGCAGTCGGCGACGGCGACCGGCTCCACCTTCAAGACCGGGTCGGCCACGGGCCTCTTCAACCGGACCCCTGGCAGTCCCTATTCGCTGTCGAGTGCTGTGGCGATCAATCTGACCGCTGGCGGAAAGATCAACTTCGCGAGCCACGTCAACGTCAATCCCATACCGATCAAGATCGGCGACTTCGTGTGGGCGGATGCCAACGCCAACGGGGTCCAGGACGCGGGCGAGGCCGGGATCCAGGGGGTCAAGCTGACCCTGACCGGGACGACCGGGGCCGGGGCGGGCGTGACCGACACGGCGACCACCGACGCCGCCGG
>JAQGHQ010000417.1 GCA_028288765.1 Gemmataceae bacterium
CGCGTCGTCGGCCAGGTGGGTGTCGTGGGCGGCCCGGCGGCAGACGCCGAGGACCATCGGCCCGTGCCGGCGGACCAGCTCGGCGAACGCGGCCTCGTCGGCCGAGGTCGCGAACCGGGCGACGAGGGTGCAATCGCTATCCGAGGAAGCCAGGGTGCGGAGGCGGGGGAACGGCAGCAACCGGGGCATCGGCAGTCCTCCTTTATCCGAATACTGCCGCGCTGTGGGTCGAATTGTTCAGGAGGTCGTTTGAACTCGCAGGTTCGTTGGCCCGGCTCGTAGGACCTGATGGTATAGCGGGCCGGTCGACAGCCCCGATTACTTCCGCGGCAGGTCCCAGACGACGGCCGTGCCGTCGGCCCCGCCGGTGGCCACATACTTCCCGTCCGGGCTGAACGCGACTGAGCGACAGGCCCAGCGGTGGCCGTCCAAGACGGCCGTCTCTTTCCCGGTGGCCAGATCGTACAGCCGGGCTTTCCAGCTGACGAGGGCAATCGACGTTCCGTCCGGGCTTACGGCGACCGGTTGGAGCATGTGATTATTGGGTTCGACGGGTAACTTGATCTCCCGGATAAGCGTCCCGGTCGCGGCTTCGCAAATGGAGATCGATCCGTGATCCTCGCCGGCATTCCTGTGGACGACCAGGACGAGGGTCTTCCCGTCGGGAGAGACCGCGATCCCGGCAATGAAGTCGATCCCGGCAATGAGGTTGGGCATTCCGCCGGGTTGATTTGGCGGCGTCCCGTCGCGAAGAAGTCCAGCCGCTATGGGAGACCAGGCAAATCGTTTCCGGCCGGTCGTCGAATCATACCCGATGATTTCCTTACCGCTTGCACAGACGACCAACCGGCCGGCGTCGCCGAATGCGATATAAACCCAACCAAACAGGAGGTGGGAAGCGGACTCGTCCCTCGCCGGAAGTGGGATCGTTCGGATGGTCTTCCCCGTGGTCGTGTCGACCACCGCCACATGTTTCTGATCGAAGACGTGACCCCAGACCGTCTTCCCGTCGGGATGTGGGACCAGTTCCGCGCAGTGGGGAAGGGTCCACAGCTCCCGGCCGGTCGCAAGTTCCCGGGCGGTGACCCGCGGGTCCCATTTTTCTCGGCCGCCGGTGGACCTGGTGTTGAACAGAACAGCAGCATCGTGAGACAACCTGATCGGCCATTCCCCGGGTATTGAACGCGAGCGAAGTTCCTTGCCGGTTGCCGCCTCCCAGGTTCGGACCGCCTCATCTGCCCCGACGGTTACCAGTTGCCGCCCGTCGGGCGTGAACCGGAGTTCGCCGATCTCGTACCGATGGCCGCCCGCGGGGGTCAGGTCCTTGCCGGTGGTGGCATCGAACATCAAGATCACCCCGCCGCACGCCACCGCCAGCCGGGTTCCGTCCGCCGCGAGGGCGACGGCCGAGGTAGACCACCGGGTAGCGAGAGGGGCGGTCCATTGTCGGGTTTGACGACCGGTCTCTCGGTCCCACTGACGAAATGTCAGCTCGTCGTCAAACGAGGTGGCCGCCCACAACATCCCGTCGGGGAGGAAGCCGAGGAAGAGCTGGTACGATCCATTCGGGTCGACCTTCTCCCACGGGAACTCGGCGATGAGATCGCCCCTGGCCGGATCCCAGACCCGGACCGCCTCGGGCACCTTGGACGATTCATGGCCGCCCTTCGGGGTTGGGCCGGCGAACGTGGCCAGGTACTTCCCGTCGGCCGAGACGGCGAGGGCGCGGGGTCTGGGTTTCCCGGTCCCGAACGTCCGGACGCGCTTGCAGGTCGCCGTGTCCCATGCCTCGATCGTGTGGTCCAGACGGGCGGCGTAGAAGGTGTTGCCGTCCGGGGCGAAGGCGGCGGGCCAGTGCCACCACCTTTCCTTCTCTCCGATCGCGCCTTCCAGCCGTCCCGCCGGTTTCCCGTCCTTATCCCACAGCCAGACAGTATTCGCCTGGGAATCGGCTTCGGCCATCCGTGACCCGTCCGGGGCGACTAGCCGGGGGTAGACGTAAGGGGTCTTCCGGCCGGGGTGCGGGGTGATCTCGACTGTCCGGATTTCGGCATCCCGCTCCAGATCCCAGACGATCCCCTGGGTGGAATTCCCCCAGTTCCGCCGAAGTGTGAGTGACCGGCCGTCGGCGGACACGCTGGGGCCCCAGACCCCCGTCTCGTCCCGTTCATTGCCGTCCTTTGAGCCAAGTGTGCGAAGGAGTTTGCCGGTTCGGGTATCCCAGATGCATGCCGTCGGGTTGCCAGTTGAGATCACCACCTTACCACCGAGCGCAAAGTCGAGCGCCTGGATCCCCACCGGATGCCGGAACCGGGGACTACCCATCCGGGCAACAGCCCCGCGCGGGAGCGGATCGGCGGGCTCGGCAGCTCGGGAGATGCGCGGGCTCGGTTCCGCCTGGCGCGGGGGCGGGATGGGAGAGTCTGCTCTACCGCCGAGCCCGACCGCGAGCCCGCAGGTGATGAGGAGGAGGGCCGCTGATGCGACGCACTTCAGCAACGGCGGACCGGTGAGGGCGGCCAGTTCGAGGACCCGGGCCGGGGCCGATCCGCCGGCCGCGTGCTCGACCGTGGCCCGGGCGAGCGGGTCGGGCACGGCGGCCGGGGCCGGGGAGAGCACCCCGGCGAACAGCCCGCCCCCGAGGGTCGCGCCGCGGGCGGTCATCCGAACCCGGAGCCGGTCCCGGGCCGCCTCCAACCGTCGCCGCAGGGTGCTGACCGACCACCCGAGTTGGCGGGCGGCCTCGTCCTGGGTCCGGCCGTCCAGGTAGCAGGCGAGGAGCGGGGCGCGATATTTGTCCGGGAGCCGGGCGAGTTCCTCGTCGAGGGTCGCGAGTAGGTCGTCCCAGCCGGGTGGCTGGTTGGGCGGGGTAACGTCACCCGCCGCCCGGCGAACCAGTCGTGCCCGCCGGTCTTCGCGCCGCCGGGCCGCCGTCGCGACCCGCCGGGCGACCCCGAACAGCC
>JAQGHQ010000418.1 GCA_028288765.1 Gemmataceae bacterium
CACCTGATCCTGTTGCGACCGGAGGACGATCTCGCGGTGACGGGGAAGAGCAAATCGCTGTGGCAGGAGGCGGAGCGGCGGGGCAAGCACGCCCGGCTCGAACCGGCCGCGCTCGACGGGTTCACCCAGCTCTACAGCTTCCCGCGCTGGCTGGCCGCGGTCCGCGAGTCGCTCCCGGAGGGCACCCCGCTCCCGAACCTCGCCGACGTGATCCAGGAGAAGTGCGAGAAACTGCTGGAACAGGTATGCATGCCGGTGCAGGGGTAAGGCGACGGACCCAGATCAACCGATGTGTCCGGTAAAGAACCCGAATCGCCACCCGTGGGGGCACGTTTTCAACGTGCCCCCACAGCTTGCTTTGTCCGACATCTACGAGGCCTTGGCGTCTCAGGGATTTCACCCCGTCGGGGTGAAAACCACACCCATCAAGGAGTTCATCCGAGCCCCCACAGCTCGTTCCGAACCGGTCACGGCACTGTGATCTTGTCCACCTTCCACACCCCATCTTCCTGGACGAGCTCCAACGTACACGTCATCGCGTTGTTCGGGGCGTGGAGGGTCATCTTGACGATGACCTGCTTCTTGTTGTTGTTCTGGAAGAAGCGCGCCCCGGTCAGGGACCGGGACGTGAACTTCGTGAACGTCTCGAACCGCTTGACGAACGCCGCGAACTGTTCACGGTCCTGCCGCGCCTGGAAGCCGGCACTCGTGGCCGCGTAAGCATCGTCGATACGGTTCTGCTGAAGCAGGTCGAGGAACTCCTCGGCCGCCGCGGTGGCCGCCGGGAGGTCGGTGGTGAACGCCTGCAACCCCCAGATCAGCCCCGCGGCGATCAGGCCGCCACAGCCCAGCACGACGACGCACCCGATTCCCCCCAGGACGAGCCAGAGCGACCTGTTCGACCGATTTCCCGGCCGGCGGGCCCGCGGACTGTTCTCGCGGTCGTCGTAGTCCGGGTCGCGGTCGGTCGAGCGGTCGTGAGGGCGGCCCTCGCGGTCGTCGTAATCCGGGTCGCGATCGGTAGACATGTTCGAACCCCGTTCCCTGGTGGCTGTCGCACACCAGCCGTTTCGGTGGCGCGGGTCAGTTGAACTATGGTGATCGATCGTTCCGGGCCGGGCCAGCCCTTTCCGGCCCGGCCCAGCCGGGTCTTCGCCACCGCCGCCCGCCGCCCTACTATGGCGGGTGGGCCCTACTGCACGCCCGGCAGCCGGCCGAAGCCCTGACCCACTTCCGCGAGGCCCTCCGCCTCGACCCGACGAACGAGTGGGCCCGGGACGGGCTGATCGAGGCGCTCAAGGCCCGGTACTGGGTCTACCGCTAGGTGCTCGGGTTCTTCCTGTGGATGAGCCGGCTCAGCCCAGAGACGCAGTGGGCGGTCATCGTCGGGTTGCTCGTCGTCCAGCAGGCACTCGGGGCCGCCGCGCGGAACGACCCGGCCCTCCGGCCATTCGCCGAGCCGGTTCTCTACGCCTTGTTCGGGTTCGTCCTCCTCACGTGCCTGGCCGGCCCGTTGTTCACCCTCCTCCTCCGACTGAACCGGTTCGGTCGGCTCGCCCTGAGCCGCGAGGAAATCCGGCAGTCGAACTGGGTCGGCGGGTGCCTGTTCGCCGGGCTTCTGGCCGTTCGGGCGCGGTGGTCGATGACGGGACGGCCGGTCTGATCGCGTTCACCACCGCCCTGACGTGTGCGGTCGTGCTGGTGCCGCTGGCGGCGGTGTTCCGGGTGCCGCGGGGGTGGCGGCGGGGGGTGATGGCGGCGTATGTCGTGGGGATGGGCGGGGTGTGGGCGGCGATGGTCTGGAACTTCGCCGACGCCGCGCGGGCGACCAACCCGTGGGAGGTCCGGGCGGCCCTCCGGGAGGCCAAGGAACTGTTCGAGGCCAACCTGATCGCCGGGTTCCTGGCCAACGGGCTGATTACCGTCCGCCGCTGACCATCGGATTTCCGGCCCCGGCCCTTTTCCCGTCCCCGGTTCCGCTTACCTTTCCCCCATGACGTACGACGAAGCCCTGGCCTTCTGGTACGGGCGCATCAATTACGAGGTCCGCGCGGCGAAGCCGGGGGACCTGAAGCTGGAACGGATGCGGGCCCTCCTGCGGCTGCTCGGCGACCCGCACGACCGGCTCCGGCTCGTCCACGTCACCGGGACCAAGGGCAAGGGCTCGACCGCGGCGATGCTCGCGGCGATCCTGCAGGCCGCGGGCTACCGCGTGGGGCTGTTCACGTCCCCGCACTTGACCCATGTCGAGGAGCGGGTCCGGGTCGACGGGAACCCGATTACCCGCGCGGAACTGACCGCGCGGATGGCGGAAATCGCCCCGGCGGTGCGGGCACTGGAGGGCGGGCCGTTCCCGGCCCCGACGTTCTTCGAGATCGGGACGGCCCTCGGGTTCCTCCACTTCTGCTACCGGCGGTGCGACGTCGCCGTGATCGAGGTCGGACTCGGCGGCCGGTTCGACAGCACGAACGTCTGCCGGCCGCTCGTGTCGGTCGTCACCTCCGTCGGGTTCGATCACACCGCGCAGCTCGGAAACACGCTCGACGCGATCGCCCGCGAGAAGGCGGGGATCATCAAGCGGGGCGTGCCGGTCGTCAGCGGCGTGACTGAGGCCGGGCCGCGGGAAGTGATCCGGCAGACGGCGGCGGGGTTGAACGCCACGCTCTGGGAACTGCGGGAGCAGTTCGGGTATGACTACCGGCCCGTCCCCGGCAGCCCGCTGGTCACAGTGACCACGCCCAGGGGCACGACCGGGGCAGTCCGGGCCAAGTTGCTCGGCGAACACCAGGCGGCGAACGCCGCCGTCGCGGTCGCGGCCGTCCACCAGCTGCGCGACACCGGAATGCCGGTTCCGGACGCGGCCGTCGTTCGTGGGTTGCAAGAGGTGCAGTGGCCCGCCCGGATCGAGGTGATTTCGCGGCGGCCCGCCGTGGTGCTCGATACAGCTCATAACGTGCCGAGTACCGAGGCGCTCGTGAAGACGCTACGAGAATCGGTCCCGGTCGCCGGCCACACGGCGGTCGTGTTCGCGGTGTCGTCGGACAAGCAGTACCCGGACATCCTTCGGCTCCTGGCCGGGTACTTCGACCGCTTCCACCTGACGCAGTACGGCAATAACCCGCGGTGCGTACCGCCGGAGAAGCTGGCCGCGGTGCTGGAAGTGGTCGCCCCGGGTAAGTCGGCGACCGTCCACCCGACGAGCGGCGACGCGTGGGCCGCGGCCCGGGCCGCGGCGGGGCCGGACGATCTGGTGTGCGTGACCGGTTCCGTCTTCCTTGCGGGCGAACTCCGGCCGGCGCTGATCGGGTGACATCGGGGAGGTAACATGCTCGCGGGGGTGCCGCACGGCCCCGGCACTTCAGGCGATCGTCTTTTACGGTGATTCCCACGACACTTCTTGCGTCCCATCCCCCGGATTTCAGACGACTTCGGCTGATTGCAACAAACCCCGTAAGAGATGAGACCCATCGACTGCACCGGCCGAACTTGAATCTCCCCGCCGCGAATTCCTCCCCGGGCCACAATTTATTCCGCGGGCGCCGATAAAATGGCTCACGCCCGTCGCGCTGGACGCACCGTTCCGGCCGGACGGTTGGCGTACCGCCCGCGGTGTGGTGAAATAGGGTTATGAAACTCCTCACGTCCGTCCTGCCCCGCGGGTCGAGGGTGCTTCCGGCCGGGTGTTGGTTCACCCTCGTCGTCGTCGGCTGCCTCGTCGGACTGGAAGTCGTCGGCCGGCAGACCAGCTCCGACGTCCACGACGGGCTCGCCGCGGTCACCCTGCTCGCCGTCGGGGCCGCGGTCGCGGTCCGGCACCGCCGCGAGCCGCTCCCGTGGGTCCGCGCCCTGGCCGGCTGGGGCCGGCGGGTGGCCTCTTCCGCCGCCTGGCTCCGGTACGAGCACGGGGTTGACCTCCGCGGCACCCCCCCGCTCCCCCGCCGGACGCCGCCGGTCGTCTGGCTCCTCGTCCTCGGGCTCATCGCCTGGGGCGGGCTCGCCGGGCTCGCGTGGGCCGCGTTCCCCGAGGGGTGGCGGGTGGTCGGGGTCCGCACGTCGTACGTCCTCTACCTCGCCGGCCTGCTCGCCCTCTGGGCCGCCCTCCTGGCCTGCACGGTCGTCGGGGTGTTCGTCCCGGTCACGGTCATCGACCGGTGGCTCAAGGGGTGGCTCGGCGAGACCGACCGCCGGGGCGCGGAACTGGCCGCCGTGGTCGGGTACGCGGTCCTCGTGTCGGCAATTGCCTGGGTGGTCCCGCCGACGGCGGTGCTGGTCCTGTGTCTCGTGGTCGCGGCCGGGGCGTGGGTCGCGTACCTCCCGGCCGGGGCGGACGGGGCGGCGGTCCTCTGGCGGGGCGGGGTGGACCGGCCGGTGTACGCCGTCCCGCTCCACCGCGTGCTGGCGATCGTCGCCGGGCTGGTCGCCCTGCTCCTGTTCGACGTCCTCCTGACCGCGTGCGGCGGCCGCTTGACCGGTGCCCCCACGGGGGAGGAGGCGATGCCGGTCACCGCATTGCTCGGGGCGATCGCCGCATGGCTGGTGCCCGGGTTGCTGGTGGTCGCATTCTTCCGACTGTGGGCCGCGTGGCGGACCGACCCGGCCCGGCGGTCGCGGCCGGTCGTCCACGTGGCCGGCGGGGATGACGCGGCGGCCCGGCGGCGGGCGGCCCGGCTGATCGGCACATGGGGCTGGAAGGTGCAGACGGCCCCGGCCCCGCGCGACCGGGGCGTCGTCGGGGTCGAGCTGGTCGCCCCCGACCGGTCGGAGGCGACGGAGTTCGACCCCCGGTGGCCGCTGCGGGTGAGCGAGGCCGACCTGGCGGCGGGCGATGTCAAGCAGCGGCTCGACCGGCGGGACGAGATCCAGGTGCGGCGGCAGTTCTTCCGCGGGCTGGCGAAGCTGTTCAAGCGGGCGAGCGCGTTCAAGGGCCCGGGCGGGGGCGGGTACTGGTTGGCCCCCCACTGGTGGTTCATCGAAGGGATGGGCCGGGAGGACGCGGACGGGGCGGAGGAGGAGACCGCCCCGCCGCTGGTCGGCCCGCCGTATTCTCGCGTCCTTCAGGCCCGGGCCCGGCAGCAGGCCCACCGGGTCCTCCGGGCGACGCAAGTGGATATGATCTTCGTCGAGGACGGCGTGACGTACCGGAAGCTGGAGAAGGTGCTGCGGGTGCTGTTGGAACTGTACGACGTCCACGGCGGTAGGCGGAAGGCGGAGGAACTCCACTTCCGGGGGCTGCCCAAAGTCCGGGTGATGATCCACGAGTACGAGCCCGGGAACCCGTTCCGGTCCGACCAGTACCCCGAGCCGAAGTTCGACGACCTGTCGCGGGTCCGGGTGCTCCACGTCTTCCGCGACCGCGGCGGGCACGAGGAGCTGATCGAGCCGCCGTTCGACTTCTCCTGGACCCCCGCCCCGGTCGGGGTGATGGGGTGACCCCGAAGAATTCTTGAACAGGCCGGGAGGGTGAGCGGCAGTATCCGGGCAAAGGAGGACCGATCATGCCCCGGTTGCTGCCACTTTCCCGCCTCCGTCCAATTCCCCGCCCGGACACCGACCGGAGCCTCGTCGCCCGGTTCGCGACCTCGGCCGACGAGGCCGCGTTCGCCGAGCTGGTCCGCCGGCACGGGCCGATGGTCCTCGGCGTCTGCCGCCGGGCCGCCCACGACACCCACCTGGCCGACGACGCG
>JAQGHQ010000381.1 GCA_028288765.1 Gemmataceae bacterium
GTAGGGTGGGTCGAGTCCTCGAGGCCCACGCGGCCGGGAAATGATCAATGCAATTCGGGATGAGGCCCTCACGACGGCAACGGCCTGACGGTCTCGGCAGAGAGAAAACGGAAACGCCATTCGCCCGAAGAACTCAAAGCGTTTAAATTATCAACAAATAGTTTTACCAAGCAAAACCGCCACTGTTTGCGTCGATTAAACTCGGCGTAAGGTATTAAATTACAATATCTTGAGTCTACATCTCTTCTGCCGGGCGAAGCCTGTTGTCGGTACACCTTTTCTGTTTCGGCACTGCCAAATCGCGCCAATCCGGGCCACCAACACCCCGACAGCCAACTGACCTTTTTCGCAGTCAACACAGCCCGCGACCCTGGGGGCAGGCCGCAGGAGCGTCACGCGCCTCCGGCCGCACAGCGGCGATTGCCGCTCGGGACCACCGGGAGGTGACACATGGCACCGAACAGCCGGCAGAGCTCGGACGACAACCTCGCTCTCGCCCTTGCCACCGGGAAACGAGTTGCCGAAGCGGCCAAAACCGCGGGCGTGAGTGTGCGAACGGTCTTCCGTCGACTCAATGAGCCCGCCTTCCAGGCCCGGATGAACGAGATCCGGTCCGCGGCACTGACCGCCTCTTACGGGAAACTCTCGGAAGGCATGGCAGACGCCTGCGACTCACTGGTTCAGCTGGTCGGGGACGAGAACCCGAACATGCGGTTCAAGGCGTCGAGGGCGGTGATTGAGCTGGGGATAAAGATGCGCGAACTGGTCGATGACGACGAGCGGCTGACCCGGCTGGAACGTGAAGTCGCCGGAGAGAAACCCGAAAACCCCGACCCCGGTCCTGATGAGCAAGACCCGGGCGATGACACGGGACCGGAACCGTCCGGTCCGCGCTCCCCGGACTCCCCGTCCGGTCCGCCCGGCGCCGTCGATCCGCAGGCCCCGGGCGAAGCTTCGCCCGGTGTCCCTCCGACGACATCGACCGGAGTCAGTCAGCCTTCTCCGGGCCCGCCTGACCCGACCAATCGCGGAGCCAGCGGACCGTACTCAGGCCACGTCCGACACCGGCAGGGCTTCCGCCATCCGCGCTTCGGTCGCGGTCGCCGCGGGCACGTCAATGCTCATCTTCACCGGCCCGACGACCACCGGGGCCTCGACCCCCAGCACCTCGCTCGCCAGCGCCGTGTAGTCCGCCGCGCCGGAGCTCTTGGGGGCGTACGCGAAGATCGACCTCCCGAAGCTCGGGCACTCGGCCAGCTTCACGTTCCGCCGGATCCTCGTGTCGAACACCCGGGCCGCCGCCCAGGGGACGTTCGCCCCGCGGCTCCGGTCGAGGAACCCCTTCAGGTCGGTGACCACCTCCTGGGCGAGCTTCGTGGCCGCGTCGTAGAGACAGATCACCACCCCGCTCACCTTCACGCCCGGGTTGATCCGCCGGCCGACCAGCGCGGTCGTTTCGAGCAGCTTGCCCAGCCCGTGCAGCGCCAGGAAGTGCGGCTGGAGCGGAATGAACACCTCGTCCGCCGCGGCCAGGGCGTTGAGCGTCAACACGCCGAGCGACGGCCCGCAATCCATCAGCACGAAGTCGAACTGCTCCGTATCCAGGGCCAGCGCCTCCCGCAGGATCACCTCCCGGCCGACGATCCCTGCGAGCTCCACCTCCGCCGCCGCCAGGTCGATGTCCGACGGGGCCACCCACAGGTTTTCGCACGCCTGCCGGCGGACCTGGGCCAGCGGCTTGTTCGAGACGAGTACGTCGTAGAGGGAAGGGAGGGTGCCGTCCGGCTCGATCCCGAGATGGGTGCTGGCATGGGCCTGCGGGTCGAGGTCCAGGACGCACACCCGCTTCCCCGCGGCGGCAAGAGCTGCGGCCAGGTTCACAGTCGTCGTCGTTTTGCCGACCCCGCCCTTCTGGTTGATCACGGCGATCCGTCGCATCTCTTGTCCCTCCCGGCGGTTTACTCCTTGCCGCGTTTTCCGGGCGGCCTTATAACCCCAATACCCTCTCCCCGGCCAGCCCAAACGGAGTCGTCACAACCGTCTCCCCCTCACTGGCCACACGCTTTGGTCCGGTTCCTAACCCCGATCGCTCTCGCACCGCCGTAGAGGAGCCTCCGTCCGATGTCGAATGCGCGCCAAACGGCGATCCAGACGATCGCCACAACCGACTACGACCTGAATCAGCTCGACTTCCGGACCACCCACATTAAAGACCTGTTCGGGGTCGATGTGTTCAGCGAAGAGGTCCAGAAGGCCCGGCTCCCGAAGCCGGTGTTCAAGGCCCTCCAGAAGACGATCAAGCAGGGCGCCCAGCTGACCGACCCGGCCGTGGCCGACGCGGTCGCCAGTGCCATGAAGGACTGGGCCCTCGAACACGGGGCGACCCACTATACCCACCTGTTCCAGCCCATGACCGGGCTGACCGCCGAGAAGCACGACAGCTTCCTCAACCCGACCGGGACCGGCACCGCCCTCGCCGAATTCAGCGGGAAAGAGCTGGTCAAGGGCGAGCCGGACGCCAGTTCGTTCCCGAGCGGCGGCATCCGGGCCACGTTCGAGGCCCGCGGGTACACAGGGTGGGACCCGACCAGCCCGGCGTACATCCGGGAAGGCCCGAACGGGTCCACCCTGGTCATCCCGACCGTGTTCGTGTCGTGGACCGGCGAGGCCCTGGACAAGAAGACCCCGCTCCTGCGGAGCATGGAAGCGCTGAGCACCCACGCCCTCCGCATTCTCAAAGTGTTCGGCAACTCCGAGGCCAGGAAGGTGTTCGCCACCGTCGGCCCGGAGCAGGAATACTTCCTGATCGACAAGAACTTCCTGTACGCCCGGCCGGACCTGCTGAACTGCGGGCGGACGTTGTTCGGGGCCAAGCCGCCGAAGGGCCAGGAGCTGGAAGACCAGTACTTCGGGACGATCCCGGAGCGGGTGCTGGCGTGCATGGCCGACAGCGAGACCGAGATGTTCAAGCTCGGGATCCCGGTCAAGACCCGGCACAACGAGGTCGCCCCGAGCCAGTACGAGATCGCCCCGCTCTTCGAGGACTCGAACCTCGCGACCGACCACAACCAGCTCGCGATGGACATCATGCGGCGGACGGCCGAGAAGTACGGGCTCGTCTGCCTGCTGCACGAGAAGCCGTTCGCCGGGATCAACGGGAGCGGCAAGCACAACAACTGGTCGATGGCCACCGACCTGGGCGAGAACCTCCTCAACCCGGGTGACAACCCGCACGACAACGCCCAGTTCCTGGTGTTCTGCGTGGCCGTGATCCGGGCCGTGGCGAAGTACCCGGAGCTGCTCCGGGTGAGCGTCGCCAGCGCCGGCAACGACCACCGGCTCGGGGCGAACGAGGCCCCGCCGGCGATCATCTCGATCTTCCTGGGTGATCAGCTCCAGGACGTGATGGACCAGCTTGAGCGGTCGGACTTGAAGTCGACCAAGCAGGGCGGGTTCATGGAGATAGGGGTGAGCGTCCTGCCGAAGCTCCCGCGGGACCCGGGCGACCGGAACCGGACCAGCCCGTTCGCGTTCACCGGGAACAAGTTCGAGTTCCGCGCCGTCGGGTCGTTCTTCTCGATCGGCGGGCCGAACGTGGTGCTCAACACCATCGTCGCCGAGTCGCTCGACTTCATCGCCACCCAGCTGGAGGCGGCGACGAAGGGCGGGAAGGACCTGAACAAGGCCATCCAGGACCTCCTCCCGGGGATCCTGAAGGAGTCGAAGAAGGTCGTGTTCAACGGCGACGGGTACTCGGAGGAGTGGCACAAGGAGGCCGAGAAGCGCGGCCTGCCGAACCT
>JAQGHQ010000481.1 GCA_028288765.1 Gemmataceae bacterium
CCCGCCGCACCCGGACCGTCGCCGGGCCGATCCGGACGCCGAAATAGTCCGAGGCGTGATTCCAAGTTTTCGAATACTGCAAAAGACGACCAGCTGGTCGGGATGTGCAATGCACTGTGCTGGACGCTCTTCTGGGGTGTCGGCCGACTCCTGTCGCTCCCGCTCCACGGCCCGGTTGACCAGGTAAGGTCGTCGCCCCTGTTCCGGTCACAGCACGGCGGCGGTCGCAGCGCTGCTGTTGTCGTGCTGCAATTCGGTGCCCGCCCTCGGAAGCAGGAGGAGCACGGCGGCGGCAGCTTCGTTAGAAGCAGCCGCCGTGCTGCTCCCTGCCGGCCGGGGTGTTACTTCTCGACAGCCAGGTCCGCGGCTTCCTCATGATCCGCGTCCTCGACCACCAAGGGCAGGACGGGGGGTCGACTGCATGAACGCCGCCCCAGGTGGGACCACGACGGGATCCCGGCTTTGGCCTCGGTATTGACCCGGCGGTCACCCCTGCTGTGCGACCGCTAACCACATGGCCGGGGTTGGGTAACAGTTTTGTAGCTAAGGGTCGGATCGGCGTTACTCTTTTGGGGGAAATGAGATACCTTTGACGGGTCGATTTTTGGAATACTGCACACGACCACGGCTACGTGCTAAGTCCCTCGAGCGCCGCAGTCACGACCTGGTTCGGGTGGACCAGGTCCCCTGCCCGGCCCCCCGGCCGTTACCGGCCGTCACGCCCTCGTAACTCTCGACGTGACTGCCGCTCCTTTCGGCGCTGCAATCGGGTACACGGCGGAAGTTGTTGCCATCTCACGGATTCCGTGCCGCTCGGCGATCCGCGCGATCGCCGCCTGGGCCCTGTTCCGGGATGCCCGACAGAGGTCGCAACACCAACTCTTGAAACCGGTCTTTCTCGACGGATTGAGCCGCGTCGTACGCTCGCGATAACCCTACCCGTCCCGACCTCTCGTGTCCTATCAGGCTCTAACGCCTCAGCTCAGCACATGGGAGGCGCCTGCCCCTGGGCTGACCCAACTCCGCCTCAAATCCCTCCCGGTCGTCTATGCTCTCGTCCCCGGCCGACGGTAAAGGTTCCCAAATGCAACAAAAAAGGTGATGAGTCAAAGAATAAACAGTTATTCTGGTTGTTCGCGCGTCACTAGCATTCATGATGGCCTGCCGGCGAGCCTCTCCGACGTGGCGAGATCGCCAGGCATCAAGTGGAGATCGTCTCATGAAGACATTCCTGTTGGCGCCGCTTATTCTCGCGGCATTCGGTGCGGCACCTGCTTTTGCGGGCGGCCGCCCGGTGATGTATGTCGTCGTCGATCGGGTCGAAACGACTCAAGACCAGTCGTCGATCTCGATGATCAGAATCTGGGGCAGTTTTACCCGTGCCAAGAACCCGACCTTACAGCTTGCCGACTTCAGCAAGCCGATCGATGGCTACATCCAATTCGGCCGCGGAAGCGACAAGGAAGCGCCGAAATGGCAAAAAGCCGCCGGAACCGGCAAGGCAGTCCTCGTCGGCTGTTGCGCTGGGGCGGGGGCCTTTGAAACGGTGGTGATTCATCCGGCCAACGAAAAGCCGAAAGACGGTGGAGAAAACATTCCGTATCCGACTGGTCATCTTGAACTGTTCGGCGACATGTTCGCCGGTGGCCGCGACGACTATAGGCCCGAAGTGAAAACCCTGCTGGCGTTTGTTTCAGCCAAACAGAAAGTATGTCCGCTCTGTGGAGGTGCGTCATCTACCGTCGCGAATAATCCGGGTCCGCAACCCGTCGATGACGCCTTGGTTGGGCAATGGACCGTCGAATTTGCGAATGGAGTCGTGGAAACGTGCGACCTTGTCAAAGAGGGAACGGCGAATGTCGTTGAGCCGAAGCGCAGTTCCCCGGGAAAAGTTCGCGACGTAATGAACGGCGTTGTGGTGCTTGCGTTCGATGATGACCGGATCGAGCGTTGGACCAAAATTGGACAGCGGATGGTTGTGGAACACTGGGCTTCCTCGGATCAATTCCCCAGCGGTCCACCCGTATTGGGAATCGCGGCGAAAATGAAGTCAAAAGACAAGGAACAGAAGGAGTTCCACAGCGGCGGCGAGGACATGACCCTCGCCGTCAGGAAAACCCTGTTGGGCAAGTGGAAAATCGCGATGGAGAGTGATTACAAGGGCGAATGGAAGTTCAACGTGGACGGCACTGTCGATAGCTCGACCAACGGTGCCAAGGCGGGCAAGTGGACGATCGATCTGAGCAAGAAGCAAGTGCTGATCAAGTGGAACTCGGATGCGGCGGACAAACTCGATTTGCCGCTGGACCCCAAGTCCACAACCGGGTCGCAGGTCGGGCGCAACAACTACAAGCTGGAGGCGGTCAGGGTGCCGTGAGACTTTGTGTTTTTTCGCGAGCCGGGAGCGTGAGCGCGGCAAAACTGCCACCAGGACTGGCGACGAGATCTGAACCGCCGATCGTGGGGTAGAGAAAGAAGTTGCGTTAACTCACCTGGAACAATCGGACCATGGCGTTGCATTATTGAAGTCGAACTTCGAGCCGCAACCCTCGTCTCCACAATGAGAAAGCCCTTCGACGTTCTCGCCGAAGGGCTCGTTTCTGAAAACAGTCGGGGCGACGGGATTTGAACCGGTCAGCACACGCCAATTCCCAGAAATTCTCAACTCGGCTTGATGTTTGTTGCGCGCGGAGGTCCGACACGCCGACGCACCTCAGGGGTTGTCTCTGGCCCTATGGTGGCTACCTCGGCTCAAATGCTGCCGCACCCTATCCGCTCTGAACGGCTGTCGCCCGCGCCCCGTAAACGCATACGGGAGCGCCAGCCGAGTATTGATTGACGCGACCCTCATCCGGGCACACCCGCACGCGGCCGGGGGGCGGCGGAAGGCGAAGGAGATCGGGGCCGGAGGGCGTGCGACTCGGATGCCTATCGCCAGCCGAACCGAGTCGAGCGGCTGATCGGCGAACTCAAGCGGTTCCGCCGGATGGCCTCTGGTACGAGAAGCGCAAGTTGACGTTCCTGGGGTGGCTCTAATTGGCCCTCGGGTTCATCCGGCTCAAACTGAAACGGACCTCGATCGTGTTGACGATCGAGGTCCGCTCGTGACCGCCCCCCACTGATGTTGGAATTCCCACTTCAATCGTGTCCGGCCCCCCACTGATGTTGGAAGTCCCACTTCAATCGTATCCGGCCCCCCCACTGATGCTGGATTTCCGACTGGAGTAGCGCCCTGTCCCCCCCGATGCCCGCCCGCCCTGACCACGCGCCTCCTGTCTATATCAGCCAGTATTCGAAAACTCGATTGATCTGTTCCGGCGCTACACCGCGGGTGAGTGCTGGCTGACCACCGTGTCTTGTTGCGGCCTTGTTGATCAGGACCCGAATGGCGGCCACCTGGAAGCGGGTCATCAAGTCGTCCGCGAGGCGGGCCCGGCCAGAGCCTGGGTCGAAACCCCGGGCCCAGACGGCCGGGTGATCGAGGCCGTGTTCACCACCGTCTCAGACCGTACGGAGTACCCCGGCTCGCCCGTCTTTGCTGAGAAATCGGACCGGGGCCGGTACCGGGTACACCGGGTACACCGGGTCACGGGGGACGACACGCGGCGGCGCGACTGGTAACACGGGTCCGAAACGAGGAGGTTTTGCATCCCCCCGTCGGGCTCGTCCCGTCAGCGCTGGCGGCCGCACACTTCCGGGAGAAGGTGGATAGTGTCCTCGGGCACTCCTGATGAAGGCGATCTCGCCGGCCTGCAATTGCGTGCGGCCTGACCCGCCCGCGACGCTCCGACACCTCCCGGGATGATCCTCGGGGGGTATTTGCCACCCACTCGGGCCGGAGGGGTACGATGGATCGCACCCTGGCAAGTGGATCCCCGACCCCGACCGCTGGGCAGTCGCATGCCCTTCTTCATCCCCGTCCCGTGAACTCACGCGCGACCGCCGTCGCGTACGGGAGGAGAGGAAACGGCCACGCGGGTGTAGAAACAACCGGACCCGTCGGGGCACGGCCTGGCAAACGGAGAGGAGACGAGCGGATGGCCCAACACCGAATGCTGTACGCCGAGCACGCCGGTCGATCCCCGACCAGTCCGCCCCACTGGCGGTGGGACCGGGCCCGCGTCCTGGCCGCCGACCCAGTTCGAGGGAAGGACTGGGACGACGACCAGCAGACGATCGCCGCCGTCGAGTTCCTCATGGGTCGGGCGAGGAACGACGGGCCGCCGTCCGCCGATCCGGCCCTGGCGGCCGCGGCCGCCCTGTTCGAGACGAACGGGCCGTCCCGCTGGCTGCTGGAGGCGAACGTGTTGACCGGGAGGCCGGCCGCCGCCGTGGCCGGGAAGCTCGGGCTCGACCCGCCGGTCGTGACCCGCTTCGAGCAGCTCTTCTTCGACGTCCGCCCGTGGCTCTCGACCGGCATCTGGGTCCTCGCCCACGCGTGCGGGTCCGGGCCGCACACCGGGTTCGCCCCGGACGACCTCGGGAATCTCTGGCGGTGGGTCGCGTTTAACCAGGGGGAGCCGATGCTGGACCTGGTCCACGCGGTGACCACCGGGGCCGGACGGGAGAGGTACACCGCCGAGGAGTTGGAGGCGGCCGAGCTGGTCGTCGGGGTGGCGCGGCTGCCAATCAGCCGATTCCCGAAGCAGTTCGCCCAGCTGAATTTGCGGTGGCGGGCCGACGCGGCCGGGCTCCACCCCTCGACCTACCACCTGCCGAGGGCCAAGCGGTCATCCCGAGACCCGTCCCGCCCGCCGAAGAGCGAGTCGGCCGGGAAGACCCCCGGTTGCCCCGCCCCGGTGGAGCTGGGGCACGCGAAGGGCCCGTAGCACAACGGTTGAGAGCGACAACCCGGGAGGTCGACCGATGGGCTGGGAGAAGCGGCAGCGGGGTGGCCTGTATTACTACCGATCGGTCCGGATCAACGGGCAGCCGCGGCGGATCTACCTCGGCACCGGGCAGGTCGGCCGGATCCACGAACTCCTCGACCGCCGGGAGCGGCGGGCCAGGGAGGCCGCTCTCACGGTCCGGGAGCAGGCGACCGACCAGTTGGTCGAGGCGGACCGGCTGGCTACAGAGGTCTGGCAGTGGTCCCGGACGATCGCCGCCGCGTCCCTGGTCGCGGCCGGGTGGTACAACCATCACGGCCAGTGGCGGCGGGCGGCGGGCCGGCCGCGGACCCGGCACACCAAACCCGGCCCGGTGGGCCCGGGCGAGCCGGTCGACGACCCTCAGGCCGGACTCGAGGCTACGATCCGGCGGGCGCACGCGGGGGACGCCGCAGCCCTTGCGGAATTGCGTGCCCTCCCGGACGAGCGGCACGAGGTCTGGCAGGCCGTGGGGGACATGAACCGGCGGGCGAACAGGTGCTGGAGGGCCCTGGCCGCGGACCGGACCGGCGTAGACGAGGAAGCCCTCTCCCGGGTCGCGACATGCTGGAAGGACCGTGTACTCAAAGCGGACCCGACCCCGGCCGAGCGGGCCCTGGCTGACGCCGCGGAAGTGGCCCGGCTGGTCGCAACCCACGCCGAGGTACTCGACGCGGACGCCGGGCTCCCCGCCCGGGCGGGGCGGGCCGGGGTGAAGCGGCTGGCCGCCGCGATGCGCCGGCTCGGGGCTACCCTGAAGTTGCTCGCGCGAGTCCAGGCGGCCCGTCCCCTGCGCCCGGCCCCGGTCGTTGGCGCGCCCGTGCCGTTCGGTCCCCACAGGGTCGAAAAGAAGGCCGCCTGACCGGCGATGCCCGCGGGAGAGGTCCTGGCATCGGTCGCCGCCGAGGAGGTTGCCGCCTCCGGCGGAGGAGATGGTGCACCTGCCGACCCCCGAGGATGTTGTTACAACCGTGCACCACAGGCGCGGGTCACTCCGCCCTGGTCTTCTCGCTCGACCTGGGGCACTCCCCGTTCGTCACGAGCTTCCCGGCAGTTTCGACTCTTGTGTTTTCGAAAACTCGAGATGGAACTTCCAGCTGCTCCCCCGTGTGGTCCCGCGCGGATGACCGGGCGTACTTCCTCCGCGGCCGCGGCGTGACCTCACAAGAGATCACGACGTGGCCAGACCCTCGATCAGTTCGACTTCTTCGGGCTCCAGGCGGAAGTCGAGGACGTCGAGGTCGGCCCGCATGTGGGCGGCGGCCGTGGTCCCGGTGAGCGGCACCATGCCGACGTCGAGGGCGAACCGGAAGACGACCTGGGCGGCGGACCGGCCGTGCCG